>CAZEPH010000521.1:0-2080 GCA_964514075.1 uncultured bacterium
ACACGTCCAACGAGCGAACGAAGCACGGTCTGGAGCCGGAAAACATTGTGCGCGAGGCGAGCGCCGTTGCGCAGGTGGACGGCGTGTCGGTGGATGGTCTCATGACCATGGGGCCGACGCCCCGACCAAACGAGGCCCGACCGGATGAACGCGCGACGCGCGCGGCGTTCGCCGTTCTGCGCCGCTGTCTGCAGGAGGTAAATGCGGCGGGGGTGTTCGGTGCGCCTCTTGGCGAGCTGTCGATGGGGATGTCCGGCGACTTCGAGTGGGCGGTCGAGGAAGGGGCAACACTCGTGCGCGTGGGCACATCGGTGTTCGGACCACGGAGGTCGTAGCGTGTCGTTCTTGGGGGACTCGGTGATGTTCGTGATCCGCGCCGTCAGCCAGTTACTCTTCCTCTACGAAATCGTGGTGATCGCCGCCGTCGTCCTGAGTTGGGTCAACCCCGATCCGTGGAATCCGATCGTGCGCACGATCCGCTCGCTGACCGATCCCGTGTTCGACGCGTTTCGCCGCATCATCCCGCTGATCGGCTCGCTGGACCTCTCGCCAATGGCGGTTCTGTTCGCGATCGAGTTCGTGCGATCCGTTGCGCTGCCGCACCTGGGTCGCTCGCTCGCGGGCATGTGAGCCGGAGTGCTCGTGCACGTGACCGTTCGTCCCCGTGCGCGCGAGACGCGCGTGGGCGGGACGTCGGCGGACGGACGTCTCGCCGTGAGCGTGCGTTCGGCCCCGCGCGAGGGCGAGGCGAACGAAGACGTGATGCGTGCGCTGGCCGCCGCATTTGACGTGCCGCGCGGCTCGGTCCGCCTCACGCGAGGTGTCTCAGCGCGACGCAAGACGCTGGAGATCGCCGGGGCGCGTCCCGAGCGGCTCGAGGAACTGATGAGAGGACACGACACACGATGACCACGCAGTCGCTTCGCGAGCAGATCGACGACGCCGTGCGCGCGATCCGCACTCACACGCAGGCCGTGCCGCGCGTCGGCGTGATTCTCGGCACGGGCCTCGGACAGGTGGCGGAGGCGCTTGCGGTGGACGCGGTCATTCCATACGGCGACATCCCCCACTTCCCCGTGTCGACGGTGGAGTCGCACCGCGGCGAACTCGTCGTCGGACGTCTCGGCGCGCAGTCCGTCGTCGTGATGCGCGGGCGCATGCACTTCTACGAAGGCTACACGATGAAGCAGATCGCGTTCCCCGTGCGCGTCATGCGCGCACTGGGCGCACACACGCTCTGTATCTCCAGCGCAGTGGGTGGAATGAACCCGCAGTACGCCGCCGGCGACATCGTCGCCATCAGCGATCACATCAACCTGATGGGCGACAACCCGCTCATCGGACCCAACGACGAGGCGCTCGGCCCGCGCTTCCCCGACATGAGCGAGCCGTACAGCCGCGCGTTGCTCGCTCTCATCGATCGCATCGCGCTCGAGGAGCGCGTGCGCGTGCACCGCGGTGTCTTCGTGGGCGTGGCCGGACCGAATCTCGAAACCGCGGCGGAGTATCGATTCCTGCGCCAGATCGGCGCGGACGTCGTGGGCATGTCTCTCGTGCCGGAGACCATTGCCGCGGTACACGGCGGCATGCGCGTCGCCGCGCTCGCGGTGGTGACGGATCGCTGCCTGCCGGATGCGCTCGAGCCGGCGAACGTCGAGGCGATCATCGCGGTCGCGATGCGCACGGAACCCACGCTCACGAAGTTGTGGACGCGCATCATCGCGGAGGTGCACGCGTGACACACGCCGCCACATCCCCGTTCCGCGCGATCTCGTCCGATCTAGACGTGCGCGCCGTGGAAGCGGAGATCGCCGACTTCTGGGAGCGCGAAGGGATCTTCGCGCGCACCCTGTCCGAGCGCGCGGGCGCGCCGCATTTCGTGTTCTACGAGGGACCTCCCACGGCCAACGGACGCCCCGGCGTGCATCACGTGTTCAGCCGCACGATCAAGGACGCCGTGTGCCGCTACCACACCATGCTCGGGCGGCGCGTGGATCGCAAAGCCGGGTGGGACACGCACGGTCTGCAGGTCGAGATCGAAGTCGAGAAAGCGCTCGGCATGATTTCGTAAGACCAGATC
>CAZEPH010000522.1:0-2060 GCA_964514075.1 uncultured bacterium
ACACCATGAGGATCTGCTTGTACAGCTGTGGGGATTGCGGCAGTGCGTAGAACATCCCGGGATGCAAACGCGCAGGCACGATGAAGTCGCGCGCGCCTTCCGGCGTGGGACGCACGAGGAGCGGCGTGCCGATCTCGATGAACCCCTCGCCCGAGAGCGCACCGCGCGCGCGCTGCATCACGCGATGACGCAACTCGATCGCCTCCTGCAACTCCGCGCGGCGCAAGTCGAGGAACCGATACCGCAAGCGCAGGTCCTCGGAGACGGATGCCGCCGTGGTTTCGTCGGCAAGCTGGAACGGCAACGGCAGGCACGTCGAGAGCACGCGCAGATCGCGCGCGCGCACCTCGATCTCCCCCGTCGGCAACTGCGTGTTGACCATGCCGGACGGACGCGCCGCCACCACGCCGGTGACGCCGATCACATGCTCCGCCCCGAGCGTACGCGCGGCCTCCACAACGGCACCCGGCGCCTCCGACGGTTCCACGACGACCTGCGTGATGCCGAACCGGTCGCGCACGTCCAGAAACAGGACGCCGCCGTGATCGCGAATCGTGTGCACCCATCCCAGCAACGTGCACTCGCCGGCAACGTCCGCGCGGCGCAGCGCGCCGCACGTGTGCGTGCGGCGAAGAGATCCGAGAGGCGCGGCCGTGGTCATGCTGTTCTCCCAGTGGTCTGCTCGGCGAGCACGCGCGCGAGCGCATCGAGCGGGGCCTGCGTTTGCGTGCCATCCGCCATGTTTCGGATCGTGGCTTCGCCGCGTTCCAGTTCCGCGGGCCCCAGGATCACCGCGACGCGCGCGTTCAGCGACTTGCTCGCCCACTTCATCTGCGCGTTGCTGCTGCGGTTCATCACGTCCACCTCCACCACGCGGTCCGCCAACTCGCGCCGCAACGCGTGAGTGAGGTGCAGCGCGGCCGAACGAACCTCCGGCGACGGCTGCATCACGACGACCACGACGTCGACGCGCGCATCTCCCCAGGGGTGTGCGCCCGCGTCCTGTACCGCGGAAAGCATGCGCTCGATTCCGGCCGCGTATCCGACTGCGGGCGTCGCGGGACCGCCCAGCGCCTCCACGAGTCCGTCGTAGCGCCCGCCGCCGAAGAGCGCGCTCTGTGCTCCGAGCCGTCCGTGGTGCACTTCGAACACCGTGCGCGTGTAGTAATCCAGCCCGCGCACGAGGTCGTCCGCCACGCGATGCCGGACGCCGAGGTGCACGAGTAAGTCGAGCACCGCACCGAAATGCTCGGCGCACTCCGCGCACAGCGACTCTCGCAGCGGCGGCACGGTCCGCGCGAGTGCGGCGCACGCGGGGTTCTTGCAGTCCAGAATCCGCAGCGGTCGTGTGACGAGACGCGATTGGCAGTCGGCGCACAACTCTGCAGCATGCGGTGTCAGCACCGTGCGAATTCGCTCTTCGTAGAGGGGACGGCACGCCGCATCACCCACGGAATTCACCCGCACCTCCGCGCCGTGAAGGCCGAATGCGTCGAGCATGTCCATTGAGAGAGCGATCACGTCGGCATCGGCCGCTGGGTGTGCGCTGCCGAACATCTCGACGCCCACCTGGTGAAACTGCCGGAAGCGCCCCGCCTGCGGCCGGTCGTAGCGAAACATCGGCCCCGTGTAGAACAGCTTCACGAGCGCGCCGGGCGAGAGGCTGCCGTCCTCCAGGACGGCGCGCACGACAGGCGCGGTCCCTTCGGGGCGCAACGTAAGCGACCGGCCCTTGCGATCGGCGAACGTGTACATCTCCTTGCCGACGATGTCCGTCGCTTCGCCAACGCCGCGCACGAACAACTCGGTCGCCTCGAACACCGGCGTGCGGATCTCGTCGTACCCCGCGCGTCCGGCAACACGGCGAAACGTGGACTCCATCCATGTAAAGCCACGCACCAGGTCGTCCGTGAGGTCGCGCGTGCCGCGCGGCGCCTTGAGAAGCGGCTGCGCCACCTAAGCCCCCACCACGGGACGTGGGCCCGTACGCGCTCGCACGAACCGCACGCAGAGCGCCGCGAGGCACAGAGCGGTGACGTCAACCGCGAGATCGCCGTAGC
>CAZEPH010000523.1:0-2059 GCA_964514075.1 uncultured bacterium
ATCCTCGCACACGGGCCCGAGCCACACGTCGCGCCAATCGCGCGGGAATCCATCGGGAGCGGGCGCGGAGATGCGACGCGGCGCGGCATCGGTCGGCGGCGCCAGGAACAACCCCTGATTCGTCGACAGCCACAACTCGCCCGACGCACGGTGCGGCGAGGATCCATACACACCGTGCACCCCCGCGAACGGCCACATGCGCACGCGCGTCTCCGTGCGACACTCAATTCCGCGATCGAGTGTCGCCGCCCACAGGCGTCCTCGCGCGTCTGGTGCGAATCGTCCCGAGTGGCGCGCGATGATCCGCCCGCGCCGCGGCATCGCATTCGTGGGAAGCCGCGAAGTCGCGAACCACGTGATGACCCACACGTCGTGCGCGGTGCGCGCGAGATGGTGCGCATGCGGCGGGTTCGACAGACCGTCCGCCTCGTTCCACGCAATCGTCCCCGGTTCGGGCACCGCAATCAGTCCGCGGAATCCGCCGAGCCACACCGTGCCTTCGCGATCCACCAGGATCGGCCGCGCGGAGGGGATCCCGGGAGACGGCGCGAGCGTGTCGCGCATGCCGGCCGGCGATAGGCCGATGACGACCGTATCGACCTGCGCCCATAGCACGGAGTCGCGGAACGCAAGACCGAGGGATCCCGTGCGTCCCGGCAGGAGGACACGCGGCCCCGTAGCATCCACGCGCCACACGGGACCGCGCCGCGAGGAGATGACGACGCACCCGGAGCGATCCATCAGCATCGCGTATCCGAGCGTCACGCGCGCAACGAGCCGCGGCGCCCCACGCGTCGTGCAGATCCACACGGCCGTGCGCGTCGCGACGAAGACGGAATCGCCGCGCGCCGGCGCGAGGCGGTAGAACGCACTCGAATCGAACGCGACGCGCGCGCGTGCGATCCACCCGCGGCGCGTGTGCGCCCACAACGTGTCCGCGGTCGCGTACCAGAACGTCCCGCTCGAGTCGAACGCGGCGTGGACCCAGTCGCGAATCGCATGGCCGTGCGGGCCGGCGATCGCCGTCACGCCGTCGCGCGTCACGCGATAGAGCGGCTCCGTTTCGCCGGCGACCACCACGTCGCCGCGCGGCGACGTGACCAGTACTTTCGAGACGTGCGTGAGCGACTCCGGCGCCCACCGGCGCATTTCGGTCCCGTCGAATCGGACAAATCCGCCGATGGTGCCGATCCAGATGAACCCGTGTGCATCCTGCGCGAGATCGCTCGTCTCCGCGACGTCGAGTCCGTCGCGTTCGTCATACACGCGCACGACGCGCTCGCGCGCGTCTGTGCCGCGCGGTAGGGCACACAGAAACAGGAGGACGGCCAGGGGACGGAGCACGGAGCACAGCGTGTCATCGGCGCGCGCTTGACACAAGACCGCGCGCACTGCCAGCATCGGAGGAGTCAGGTTGGGCACCGCGGTGCTCGCGCGTGCACACTCCCCGATCCATCCCACCGGTTCCGCGCACGGTTGCCCATCGACGTTGGAGGAAGATTGCGTCTTCGCGCCTGGATCGCTGTCTCGCTGCTCGTGCTCGCCGGCCGGGCGCACGCGGCTGGCGTCCACGTGCAATTGTCTCCCGCGACCGTTGTCGTCGCGCCCGGCGATACGGTGACCGTCCAAGCGATCGTCACGCCCGCCGATGCCGCGTTCAACGCCTTCGACTTGACCCTGCACTTCGACCCCGTGCGCCTCACCTTTCTGCCGCAAGTGCCCGTATCGAAGCAACTCGGGTCGCTCATCACCGGCGCATGCGCGCAGGTCTTTCACGTGTTCACGCCGTCCACCGATTCCGTCACGGCCAGCGTGAGCCTGCTGTGCGCGAACAAGACGATGACGGGGCCGGGCACGATTTACTCGGTGAAGTTCGTGGCGTCGCCGGTGATGCAGGGCACGACAACCGTCACGTGCGGCGCGGCGACGCAGTTCTACGCCGGCGGCGTGTACGTGAACCCGGTGGAGTGCACGGCGTCGACGATTCACATCGGCGCGGTGGGTGTGGGCGACATCGCGGCGCCGGTGCGGGCGGCGTCGTTCGATTCGGTGCGGCCGT
>CAZEPH010000524.1:0-2048 GCA_964514075.1 uncultured bacterium
GCTGCGCTGTCCGCCCGCCGCGGTCGTGCGCGCGCTCGACCTGCTCCCGGTGGAGACGCGGCATCGGATCTCCGCGTGGTCGATCCGTCACGTCCTCGACGCTGCGGCACAGACGACGGACGCGGCGCCCGCTCTCGCGCACGCCCTCGCGCTGGCCGCACGCGCCCGCGATACGCACACGATTCAGCGCCTCTCGCACGGGATCTCCGCTCTACCGCTGCCCGATCTCGCGCGCGTCCTTCCGGACCTGCTCGATGCGTGGCGGTCCGTCGAGCATCGCGCCGAGGTGCCGTGGCTTGCGCGGTGTCTGTTGCGCGCCGCCGAAGACGCGGCGCGCTGGTCCCTCGCGCTGGACCTGTCCCGCGAGATCGCCGCGCTGTCGCCGCCGGCTCTGGCCCCGGACGACCTGCACGTCCGCCGTGCGTACTACCGCCATCAACTCGGCGACGTCGCCGGGGCAGAGTCCGATCTCGCCGCACTGCAGCCCCTCGTGGAGCGCAGTTCCCCGGACGTCCGCGCACGCCATTGCGACCAGCGCGCCGTGTTGCTGGATGCGGCCGGACGCGCCGACGAGGCGGAGGAGGTCATTCGTGCCGGCCTGGCGATCCCGCATCTGCCCGCGCACTCCAGCGTGCGTTTGGAGAACCGACTCGGCGCCCTCCTGATGCGCGACCCAGAGAACTACGACGATGCCGAAGAAGTATTCCGGCGCGCGCTCGCGCACGCCGAGGGCGATGACGCGCACGACCAGGCCGTCACCGCCGCCTACAATCTCGCTCTCATCCAACAGCGCCGTCGCGCGCGCGCCGAGTTGGCCGCAGTGCTGCGGGAGACGCGGGAGATCTTCGAGCGCGGCAACGACAGCGATCGCGGCCACTACCTGCATCTCACCACATCGCTGCGCCGCATGTGCGAAGACGACGTGGATCTGCACCTCGTGTACGACCAAGCGTGCGTTCTTGCGCGCCGGTCCGGAGAGGTGCGTTTGCTCAATCACCTGCGACTGTCCTCCGCCGTGTATCACATGGACTACGGCAACGTGCGGCGCGCGGTCGAGTTGCTGCAGGAAGCGGAGGGACTAGGGCGGCATCTCGGTGCGGAGGAGCACGCGCGCGTGTTGGTGGTGCTGGCGTACGCCGCCTACCACGCGGACGAGCCGATGCTTGCCCGTTCCGCGCTCGACCGCCTGGATGCGATCGACCACGTGCGCGATCCCTTCCGGTTCGTCGCGCATCTCCACCGAGCGCGCCTGCTGCTGGACGCGGATCGGCTGGAGCACGGCGCGGCGCCCGGTGCGGCGCTCGATCATATCGCACGCGCGCGCGCGTACACCGCGGTCGAGCCCTCGGAGGCGGGACGGTTCGAAGCGCACGCGTGCCTCCTCGAGGTGCGCGCGCACTTGATGCGCGGCGATCTCACCCACGCCCGTGACGCTCTGGCGAGAGCGAACCAGCAGATTAACCTGGACCTGGGAACGCAACTGCGGCTCGGGATTGCGGACGCGCGCGTGAAGCAGGCGTCCGCGCAACTCCACGACGCGCTGCACGCGGTGGATCGCGTCATCGAACTGGCGACGGAACGCCGGCGGTCCCTCGAGCGCGGCCTCGCGCAGCTCGTCCAGGCCGACATCCTCCGGCAACCCGGGACGGAAGACGCCTCCGGCGCGCGCGCGGCCTTGGAGGATGCGCTCCGCGCGGGCCTCTCGGGCGGTGCGTTGCTGCTCGCCCGTCAGGCGCGAACGGGTTTGGCCGCACTCGGCCGCCCGGTCGACGGTGCCGAGGAGGCGCTGCGCGACGAGGCGATGACCACGTCGCTCGAGTACGCGGCGCGGCTTCTCTCTGTCGATGACAACGAGGGGAACGTGGCCGAGGCGTTTCTCGGGATCCTGCGACAGCGCTTGCCGATCGAACACGCGCTGATTCTCGTGCGCCATCAAGACGGCGCGTCCTGGGTCCCCGCAGCGTCGTGCAACATCGAGAGGGAGACGGAGGCCGACTTCCTCCAGTTCAGTTCGACGATCCTCCTCAAGGGCGAGAAGTCCGAGGACG
>CAZEPH010000525.1:0-2046 GCA_964514075.1 uncultured bacterium
AGAAGCGGAAGCGGAAGAAGATCGCCACTCACAAGCGCAAGAAGCGCCTGCGCCGCGACCGCCACAAGAAGCGCCAACGTTAGCCCCGGGGATCGCATCGGAGCGATCCCGACACGCCCATGCGCCGATCCGCGCGCGCGGCTGAACGCGACACAGGCCGCCTCGAGCTGACCGCTCGAGGGTTCGGCTTCGTGTCGCGGGGCCCGGGCCGACCCGATGTCTTCCTCCCGCCGAGCGAGGTGGGAGAGGCGCGAACCGGCGACATCGTGGAGTTCGACGTGGTTCACGCGCCCCGCGGGCCCGCGGGGCGGAATGTACGCATCCTGGATCGCCCCGCGCGACGCATCGTCGCGCGCGCCATCGCCGCCCCCTCGCGCCGCGCTCAGACCGTGTGCCGGCCGTACGATCCCGAGTTCCCCGCCGTGCTGTCCTTCGACAATGATGCCCACACGCCCGTCCGCGCAGGCGATCTTCTGCTGATCGACATACCCGGCGGTGTGTCGAGCGGACCCGGCCGGCGCCCGCGCCTGGTATCGGTGCTGGGCCGCGACGGCGATCCGCGTCTGGACAGCACGCGCATTGCCGTGGAGTTCGGCCTCGCGGACCGCGCGTTCTCCTCAGAGGTTCTCGCGGAGGAGGCACGCGTGCTGCGCGCGCCGCCGCGCGCACCACGGATGCCGCGTCGCGATTGCACGGGGGAACTGGTCGTCACGATGGACCCGGCCACGGCACACGACTTCGACGACGCGGTGTCGATCGAGCGCCTCGCACGCGGGGCGTTTCGCGTGACGGTGCACATCGCGGACGTGAGCGCGTTCGTGGCCGCCGGCGGTGCGATGGATCGCGAGGCGGAGGCTCGCGGGGCGAGCGTGTACTTGCCGGACGGCGTCATCCGCATGCTGCCGGAGACGCTCTCGCGCGACAGCGCCAGTCTGATCGAGAACGCGAACCGGCCCGCGGCCAGCGTCGCGTTCTCGATCGACGCACACGGACGGCGGTCCCATCCGGAGATCTTCCTCAGCACGATTCGCAGCGCGGCGCGGCTGTCGTACGAAGAAGCGCAGGAGATCCTGGACGGCGCGCGCGTCGCGCACGAGCCGCTGGCCGATGCGTTGCGCGCGATGCACGAAGCCGCGGAGCGCTTGCACGCCGCACGCGTCGATCGCGGAGCATGGGACTTGGATCTCCCGGAAACGCGCGTCCTCCTCGACGACGCAGGTGAGCCGCGTGCGATCCACCGCGAAGAACGCCTCGCGACGCATCGTCTCATCGAGGAGTTCATGCTGGCGGCAAACGAGACGGTGGGGCGCGAGATGGCGCGCGCCGGGCGTCCGCTCATCTACCGCGTGCACCCTGAGCCGGATCGCGCAGAATTCGCCGCGGCGCTGCGCCTCGCACGGCTCCTGGGCGTCCCGGTCCCGCGCGTGCGCGGCGACACGGAAGACCGCGTGCGGGCGCTGCTCGCGGAGACCGGCGGCGACGATGCGGTGCGCCGCCTGCTCCACACACGCATCCTGCGCGCGATGGAACGCGCACGCTACGCCGTCGAGGACACGGGGCACTATGGCCTGGCCGCGACCGGCTACTGCCACTTCACCTCGCCGATCCGTCGGTTTCCCGACCTGGTGAACCACCGCGTCGTCTGGCAGGCGGCGGAAGGCACGGCCCTGCACGCACGCGAGCGACATGCGGAGATGGAACGCCTGGGGGGAATCGCCGAGGCGTGTTCCGCGCGCGAGGACATCGCGGAGCGCGCCGAACGCGAGGCCGTGCGCGTGAAGGCCCTGCGCTGGGCCGCGCGCCATCTCGGCGAGGAGCGGACCGGCCTCATCACGGGCATGAACGCGACCGGGCTGTTCGTGGAACTCGACGATCTGCCGGTCGACGGAAAGCTGCCGCGTGAGGCCTTAGGTGACGATGACTATCAGGTCGACGAAGCGCACTTCGCGTACGCCGGCCGCCGGCCGGGGAACCGCTACACGATCGGCCAGCGCGTGCGCGTGGCCGTCGCGCGGGTCGCCCCGCAGGAACGAGAAATGGAGTTCG
>CAZEPH010000526.1:0-2045 GCA_964514075.1 uncultured bacterium
AACTCGAAGGCCGCCCGTTGCGACGGGCGGCCTTTCGCGTGGTTGTTCGCCACCGTCCTCTCGCGTACGCTCTCACGCATGCGCTCTGTCCTGTGCGTCGCTGCCGCGGTTGCCTGGTGCGCGATCGCCTCATGCTCCTCGTCCAACACCCCCGTCGGACCCCTTTCCCCGACCTACACCGTCACCGTTCGCATCGATGCACTGTCCGACCGACCGGAGGCCGCGGTGTGGACGACTCCAGAGAGCATCGACGTGCGGGTGACCGTGATCGACTCCACCGCATCTCCACCGGCGGCGATCTCCGTCGGAGACGTTCGCGCGATCATCGGATCGTCCACCGTGAGTCTTCCGCGCCTTGCGAATCGCACGACATATGCTGGACGCGCGCCGATGCCCGCGTCGGGGCAGATGGTGCGCATCACCGCCACGGGATCGGCAGGTCGAGTGGACGCGATCGACTTGGCGGCCAGCCTCCCTGCGCTGCCGCGTCTCACCGCGCCGGATCCAGATTCGTCCGTGTTCCCGGCGCGCGGCACGAGCGTTCAGTGGGCAACGACGCGCACGGATGATGCCGTGGAGGTGGTCCTGCGATCTCTCGAGCCGCCAGGCGATTCGTTCGTCACGCGCCCAGCGTTGGACGACGGCTTCATCCGTCTCGCGCCAGAGGATGTGGCGCGCGTGCCGCCCGGGTTCGCGTCATTGCGCGTGACGCGCCTGCGCCGCGTGTCGTTCACAGCCGCGGGCGTGAAGAGCGGTATGGCCACGGTCGCCGCAACGTGCAGCGAACGCGTGTACATTCTCGCGCCGGAAGCGCCGCGCCGCACGCCGCGCGCCGATGCACTGCGGAGAACGCTACGATGACGCGGCTCGCCCTGCTCGTTCTCTGTCTTTCCGCTGCGACCGCCTCCGCGTCGCCGCGCGACTCCTCGCGCACCCTCTCCTCGACGGCCGTCCTCACCGTGGGATCGTTCCCCACAATGAACCCGCGCAAGCCGCGTTTCGATTACGCATCGGCGCTCTTCGTCGACTCGACGCGCGGGCTGCCGGAAACGGGGTACTGGAAAGTCCCCGCCGGCCGCATCACGCTGCTCACGGATCGCGACACGATCGATCTGCCGGGCGCGCACGACATCTACAGCGGCGTCGGCTATTTTGCGAAGGATGGAGATGTGCGCTACGCGCCCGGGACGACGTACACGATGGTCGTGAGCGGGAGCGATAGCGTCGGCGGTCTGCGGGCCGCTGTCGTCGCCCCGCGTGCACCGCGCATTCTGGAGCCGGATACCAACGCGGTCGTCCCTCGCACGACGGACCTGGTTCTGCGATGGGATCCGGGCGTCCCGAGCGACAGCATCCAGATCGACATCCAGCCGCACAGCCCGTCGGGATTCCCCCACCTCGTGTACCACGTTCGTGACAGCGGGCGTTTTGCATTACCGTGCGACGTGCTGTACGACTTCCCCAGCGAGTACGCCACGATGATCACGCTCACGCGCAGCGCGGAGACGCCCGTGCACGCAGCCGGCCTGCGCGGCGGCGCACTGCGCGCGCAAGCCGCCGACTTCACACACATCTACTTGGAGAAGAGGCGCACGCCCGAGCGGTAGGGTCCACGTGTCAAGCGGCCGTGTGAGGGACCGATACCCAAGTCACATGGCACTGAGGCACGACCCCACTTCTCCAGGGAGCGGTCGGATTGTGGAACCGCTTCGCATCCCATCGACGTCGGACGACGTCGGGCTCCTTCGTGCCGAAAACGAGCGCCTGCTCACGGAGTTGGAGTGGGCCTACACCGAGCTGTCCGATTCCGCCGAGCGCACGCGCGAGGAATCGCAGGTCGCGTACGCCGAAGTGCGCGACAGCGTCATCCGCCTCGAACGCCGTGTCGCCGAGTTGTCCACGATCAATGAGATCGGCCGTGCGCTGGGCGGTACGCTGCGCCTCGATCAGGTGCTCGAGATCATCGGATCCCGCGTGCGGTCGATCATTCCCGGGAAGCTATTCGGCGTGGCGGTGACGTCCCCCGCGAATCCGGACATCGACTT
>CAZEPH010000527.1:0-2045 GCA_964514075.1 uncultured bacterium
CGACGATTCGCGCGAACATGGACCGGCAGGTCGCAAAGGACGTGATGCCGGAAGCGGAACGGGACTCCGCGCTCGCGCGCATCACGCCGGTGACGGACATCGCGCGCGCCGCACACGCCGCGCTCGCGGTGGAAGCGATCGTCGAAGACGCGGCCGCGAAGGAAGCGCTCTTCCGCACGCTCGACGCCACGCTCCCGCCGGACGCCATCCTCGCGAGCAACACGTCGTCGATCCCGATCACGCAACTCGCGGCGGCCACAACACGTCCGGAGAACGTCATCGGGATGCACTTCATGAATCCCGTACCGGTGATGAAACTCGTCGAGGTGATCCGCGGCGTCGCGACATCGGACGCAACGACGCAGACCGTGCTGGAGATGTCGCGCGCGCTCGGCAAGACGCCCGTCGAGGTGAACGACGCCCCCGGGTTCGTCTCGAATCGCGTGCTCATGCCTATGATCAACGAGGCGATTTTCGCGCTGCACGAGGGAGTGGCCACGGCCGAGGCCATCGACACGGTCATGAAACTCGGTATGAATCACCCAATGGGACCGCTCACATTGGCCGATCTGATTGGACTCGACGTGTGCTTGAACATCCTCGACGTTCTGCACGACGGGTTCGGCGATCCGAAGTATCGTCCGTGCCCGCTGCTCAAGCAGAAGGTCCTCGCGGGGCACTTGGGTCGCAAGACGGGACGCGGCTTCTATACGTACACGAAGTAAGGCGGAGGCGATGGATTTCGATCTGAGTCCGGCGGAAAGTGAACTCGAATCGCGCGCGCGCGAATTCGCGCAGCGCGAGGTGGAACCGCGCGCGGCGAAAGCGGACGAGGCGGGCGCGCTTGCGCCCGAGTTGATCGAGGCGCTGGGTCGCGAAGGATTCCTCGGACTCCTGGTGCCACCGCAATACGGCGGCTCCGGCAGTACGATGCTCGGGTTCGTGGCCGCGCTCGCGCAACTCTCGCGTGCGTGCGCATCCACCGGCGCGCTCGTCGCGCTGCAGAACGCCGTCGTGGCGGATGCGATCCTGCGCGGCGGCAGTGACGAGCAGAGGTCGGCGTATCTGCCGCGTCTCGTTCGCGGCGAGTTGATCGGCGCGTACGCGTTCTCCGAACCGGACGCGGGAAGCTCGGTCGAGTCGGTGCAGCTCGCAGCGGAGCGCGCGGGCGATGTGTATCACCTCACGGGGCAGAAAGTGTTCGTTGCATTCGGCGCGCAGGCGAATCTGTTCATCGTGATGGGCCGCGTCGGCGCGCCGAGCCGAGAGGCGGCAAAATCCGGCGAAGGTCTCACGGCATTCCTCGTGGAGCCGGGGCCGGGCATCATCCGCGAGCGCACACCCACGATGGGCATGCGCGCCACCGCCGTCTCCGCGATGGCCTTCGATCGTGCGCGCGTGCCCGCGACGCACCGTCTCGGGGCGGAAGGTTCGGGCGTCGCACTCCTGCGTGGCACGATCGACGCGGGACGCATCGCGGTGGCGGCGCTCGCGCTCGGTATCGCGGACGCGTGCCGCGATCACGCGGTCGAGCGCGCCCGCACGCGCACCCAGTTCGGCGAAGTGATCGGTCGCTTCCAAGCGATCCAATGGCTGATCGCCGACATGGCGACGGAGACCGAAGCCGCCCGCTTGCTCACGCTGCACGCCGCCTCTCTCTGCGACGCGGGCGCGAACGCGCACGACGATCTCACCGAAATGGCAGCCACCGCGAAGCTCACCGCGTCGGAAACTGCCGTGCGCTCCGCGTCGCGTTCCATGGAGGTGTTCGGCACCTGGGGCTACATGGCCGGCACGCCGGTCGAACGACACTACCGCGACGCAAAGGCCACCGAGCTACTGCAGGGGACGACGGAGATGCAGAAGCTCGTCGTCGCGCGCCGGCTTCTCGAGGCGCACGCCTAGAGCGCATGCACCTCACACTGACCGAAGAGCAGGAGATGATCCGCGACGCCGTGCGCGAGTTCGCACGCGAGGAAATCGCGCCGCGCGCGCATGCATTGGACCTTGGCGCGCGCATCCCGCTCGACCTCCTCGAACGGATG
>CAZEPH010000528.1:0-2039 GCA_964514075.1 uncultured bacterium
TGCCGGGTGTGATGGTGGATGACGCAACGGTGCAGGCCCTGCTCTCCGCCGGGTCCCAGGCGCGCACGGTCGGCTTTGCCCTCGCGCGCGACGTGCTGGACGCCGCGCGGGCGTCGTACGCGGGAGCGTACGTGATCGCGCCGTTCAAGCGACCGCGCGAAGCGCTGGACGTTCTGACGCCGGCGACCGCAGAGGCATGAGCGCTCCGCGCGTCCTGTGGATCAGCGAAGTGTTCCCGCCGCCCCTCTTGGGCGGATCGGAGATGGTCGTGTACCAGCAGGTTTGCCGCGCGTTTCCGCACGCAACGCACGTCGTCGGCCCGCACACCGAGGGCTGCGAGACATTC
The DNA here is from genome assembly GCA_964514075.1 of uncultured bacterium. Taxonomy (GTDB): domain Bacteria; phylum Eisenbacteria; class RBG-16-71-46; order CAZEPH01; family CAZEPH01; genus CAZEPH01. The sequence goes on from CAZEPH010000528.1 coordinate 347, forward strand.
GATGCGGGCGCGCCGTACACCGCAACCCGCGTGCGCGGGTTCGAGCGGACGTGGCGGTTGCGCGACCTCGCCATCGCGCGGCAGAACGCGCACGTCGGACGGCTCGCGATTCAGACGGCGCGCACGTTCCAGCCGGACGTTCTCGTCGCCGGACAAGGGTATCCCACGCCGTTCGTCGTGGACCGTCTCGCACGTGCGCTGCACCGCCCGTGGGTAGCGATGGTGTACGGCGAGGAGCTGTACAGCCAGCGCGTGAGCACGGGCCTCCTCTCGCCCGCGCGTCGCGCGCTGCTCGCGCGCGTTCTGCGCCGCGCGGACGGCATCGTGACGTGCAGCCGATGGACACGCGACGAGGTGCTGCGCTGGAGCGTCGCCGCGGATCGCGTACACGTCGTCTTGCCGGGTGTGGACGGCGAAGAACTGCACCCGCGTCTTGACGCACGCGCCGTGCGTGAACAGCACGGTCTCGCCGGGAAGATGGTGCTCCTCTCGTGCGGGCGCGTACACGTGAAGAAAGGACAGGTCACCATCGCGCGACTCCTGCCGCGCATCGCGGAGCGCGTGCCGAACGTCGCGTACGTCATCGTCGGCGACGGCGACACCGACGACGTGCGCCGCATCGCGGCGGAGGCGGGATGTGCGAACCGCCTCGTTTTCGTGCCGTCCGTGTCGCGCGCGGACCTCCCGATGTACTACGCGGCCTCCGACGTGGTGGTGATGGCGTATCGGCAGTACGGCTTTCGCGACACGGAGGGCTTCGGCATCGTGCTCGCCGAAGCCGGCGCAGCGGGAAAGCCGGCGGTGGCGTCGTTGATCGGAGGAACCGGCGATGCGATCGTCGACGGGGAGACGGGCTACCTCGTCCCCGACGGGGACGACGACGCGTTGGTCGAGCGACTCGTCACGCTGCTGCGCGATCCCGCACTGCGCGCGCGTCTGGGAGAGGCGGGACGCGCGCGCGTGGAACGGGAGTTGAACTGGGATGTCGCGTCGCACCGTTTCCGCGAGATCCTGAGCGCCATCTGTGCGCGTTCGGTGAGCGTCATCGCGCCGCACTCTCTCGCGTCACGATGACCGAGCGCGAGGCGCGCGCCCCGGCTGTCTGAGCCACGAGCGTGTAGACGCCGCTGCGCAACCCGAGATCCGCCGCGTCCACGGTCCGGCGCAACGCTCCGGCCGGCGCCTGTTCGGTCACCCACTCGGCGACGCGGCGTCCGCGGGCGTCGTACAGCGACACCTGCACTTCGCCCGCTTCCGGCAGCGCCATCTCGAGGTGCATCGAACCGGTCACGGGGTTCGGGCTGCACGCGACCGCGAACGGCCGCGCGGGATCCTCGATGTGCGACTGCTCCACGCCGGGGGATTGCACCGGCATGTTGATCTGCCCGTTCCACTGCGTCATGAGGATCGCCGCCTCGCGCGGTCCGAGACGCACGGAGTTCACCCAGCGCGCGGACAGCGCGCCGTTGCCGCCGAAGGACGGCACCTCCCCACCGGTCGCGCTGACGAGCGCGTAGCTCGTCGTCAGCGTTTCGCTGAGCGTGTCCGCCTCCGATCCGTTCACGAGGACGAGCGCCCGCTCGTATTGTCGCCCGTACAAACCGGATGCGCGTTTCGCCAGCGCGATCGCCGAGAAGTTCTGCAGCGGCGCGCCGATGTCCAGATCCCACTCGGGGAAATACATCGGATCGTC
>CAZEPH010000529.1:0-2036 GCA_964514075.1 uncultured bacterium
GTTTTTTTATCGCTTCCTCGGGGATGGGCCCCGTGTGGTGGATTTTGGTGTTGCCGCGCGCGCGGCACGCCGCACTCACGTCTCGGATGTTCGCCATCGAGACAGGCTGCCCGCCGTTCGTGTTGTCCGTGATCGTGAGCATGCACACGGGGACGCGCGCCGCACCCTGTTCGTCGAGCACCTGCGTGAGACGCTCCACGTCCATGTTGCCTTTGAACGCGTGTCGCGTCTCCGCGTGCCGGCCGACCTCGATCACGAGGTCCACCGCCTCCGCGCCGTTGTACTCGATGTTCGCACGCGTGGTATCGAAGTGGTTGTTCGACGGGATCACCTGTCCCGCGCCGCTCGTGTGCAGGCGGCCGTGTTCGTCGAGCGTGGAGAGGAGAATCGTGAAGAGGATGCGCTCGGCCGCGCGGCCCTGGTGCACGGGAATGATGTGGCGGAAGCCGAAGATCTTCTGTGTCACCTCTTCGAAGCGGAAGTAGCTGCGCGAGCCGGCGTAGGATTCGTCGCCGTCCATCATCGCGGCCCATTGCTTGGAACTCATCGCTGACGTGCCGCTGTCGGTGAGCAGGTCGATCAACACGTCGTCCGCGGGGATTGCGAATGGGTTGTACGCCGCGCGTTCGAGAATGGTCCGTCGCTCGTCCTCGGTCGTGAAGCGCAGGTGCTCCACCGCCTTGATCTTGAACGGCTCGATGATGGTGCGCATGTCGGCCACGCTACGGGCCGCTCGGTCCGGCGACAATGCGACCGAGGGTCTAGCAGATGCGGGGGAGCTGCTCGCCGCTCAGCCGGTCCAGCGGGCGGCGCACGCCGTACGGCGTGACGAGATGCACGACACCGCGGTCGTCGCGCGCGGCGCTCACCGTGCCGATGGTGCACGCGTCGCGTCCGGCCGGCTGTGCGCGCAGCTCACTCAGTGCACGTGCCGCGTCACGCTCCGGGACGAACACCACCATGCGGCCCTCGTTGACGACGTACAGCGGATCCAGCCCGAGGAGGTCGCACGCGCCGCGCACGGCGTCGTTCACCGGCACGGTGGTTTCATCGACGCTCACGAGCACGCGGGCCGTGGACGCGATTTCGATGAGTGCGGTCGCCACGCCGCCGCGCGTGCAGTCGCGCAAGCAGTGCACTTCTACGCCGGCGTGGAGCAGTGCCTCGACGAGCGGCCACAGGTGCGCGCAGTCGGACTCGATCCGCGTGTCGAACTCCAGCCCGTCGCGATGCGCCAGGATCGCGACGCCGTGCCGCCCCACGTCGCCGGACAGCAGCACGACGTCGCCCGGCCGCACGCTGTGCGGCGCGATCGTGAGTGCATGCTCGATCACGCCGATCGCGGACGTGTTGACGTACACGCCGTCCCCGTGCCCGCGGTCGACGACCTTCGTGTCGCCGCACACGATGCGCGCGCCCACCTCGCGCGCCGCGTGCGCGGCGGACGCGGCGAAGCGCGCGAGATCCTCCGTCGCCAGTCCCTCCTCGAGAATCCACCCACAGGAGAGATACGCGGGCCGCGCACCCGCCATCGCCACGTCGTTACAGCTACCCGTGACGGCCAGCGAGCCGATGTCGCCGCCGGGGAAGATCGTCGGCCGCACGATGAACGAGTCGGTGCTGTACGCGAGGCGCCCGGCATCGAGCCGCAATTCCGCGGCATCGTGCTCCGCGTCCAACTCGGCGCTCTCGCACGCGGGGCGGAAGATCTGCTCGATGAGGCGCGCCGTGAACGACCCGCCGCCTCCGTGCGCGAGCGTGATGCGCGGATACTGCGCGAGCGGATAGGCGCACTGGAGCGTGGCACTAGACACGGTGGACCTCCTCGGCTCGGTAGCGATAGTACGCGGCGCACGCGCCCTCGGTGCTCACCATGGGAGCGCCGAGCGGCGTGTCGGGCGTGCACGCGCGCGCGAAGTTCTCGCACGCAGGCGGCGCGAGGACGCCGCGCAGCACCTCGCCTGCGCGGCACGTTTCCGTGCCCGACGGCGCTGACGCGGGGGCGAACGGGAAGCGGCGTGCCGCGTCGTACGGCG
>CAZEPH010000530.1:0-2033 GCA_964514075.1 uncultured bacterium
GACCGCATGGCCATGGCCGCGGCCGTGGAAGGCCGTGTGCCGTTCCTCGATCACTAGTTCGTGGAGTTTGCGGCGTCTCTCCCGCCGCACTACAAGGTCCGCGGCTTGCGCACGAAGCTCGTGCTGAAGCGTCTGGCCGAGCGGTATGCACCGCGCGAGTTGATCTACCGGCGCAAAGTCGGCTTCACCGTGCCGCTCACCGTGTGGTTCCGCGGCGGGTTGGCGCCGTTCGTGCGCGGCCTGTTGCTCGACGACCGGTGCTTGAGTCGCGGCTACTATCGTCCCGAACGCGTGCGGTCGATCGTGGAGGATCACCTCGCCGGCCGCGTCGACCGCGAGCAAGGCATTTGGTCGATGCTCGCGATCGAGATGTGGCACCGCTTGTTCATCGACGACGACGGGTCCGAGGATGCGGCGGCGCGCTTGCGCGCGGAGTCGCTGGCGCTGGCGGGTTTGCCGGACGAGGGCGCGCGTCCGCGCGTCCTCGCACACACCGCGTGATTCGCCGTTGACTCACCCCGGCACCCTGCCGATGATCCCTTCAACCGAATCGCTGCCGAGAAGAACCCGCAACCACGACCACGCCCGCACATCCTAGATCGGAGGTCCACGCGTGAGCCCACGCTCCGCGAAGTCGTCGCGCGCCGTCGCGCGAAACACGAAGCCGAAGGCGGCGTCTCGCCGCCGCAACGCGCACGTGACGCGCGCGAAGAATGCGCGTCCAAGAACCTCGAAGGCGTCTGCATCCACCACCGCCTCGAGGGGCTCCCGAATCATGAAGAAGAAGTCCACTGCCGCACCGCCGCCGCCGTCGCATCCGGACATCCCGGTGCACGGCCGCTGGCCCGTTGTGCCTCTGCGCGACGCCGTCGTGTTTCCGCGCATGCTGGTGCCGCTCATGGTCGGACGGCAGCGCTCCGCGAGCGCGATCGACGCCGCGATCAACGGCGATGAGCGCGTAGTGCTCGTCGCGCAGAAGAATCCCAAAGTCGATCACGTCACGCCGGATGACATCTACGCGGTCGGGACGCTCGCGAAGATCGAGGGCGCACGCCGTGCGCTGGGCGGCGGGCTGCAGATCCTCGTGGAAGGCATCTGTCGTGTGAAGCTCCTGCGCGTGACGCAGGAAGAGCCGCACATGATCGTCGAGGTGGAAGAACTCCCCGAGCGGGTGCCGCCCGGCGTGGAGTTGGAAGCGCTCGCGCGTTCCGTGCAGCAGCTCTTCGAAACGTACATGCAGGCGGGTGCGAGTGTGCCGCCCGACGTGGGCACCGCCGTGCAGCAGGCGGAGGATCCGAGCTACCTTGCGGACCTGGTCGTCGCCGCGCCGGACTTGAGCCGCGAGCAGCGCCAGCACTTGCTGGAAACGGAGGACGTGGAAGAGCGCCTGCGCTATCTCTCCGACTTCCTCGTGAAGCAGAACGAGGTGCTCGCTCTCAGCAACAAGATCCAGTCCGAAGTCCGCAGCACGATGGACAAGGCGCAACGCGAGCACATCCTCCGCGAGCAATTGCGCGCGATCCGCAAGGAACTCGGTGAGGACGATACGGACACCGAGAACACGGAACTGCGCGACAAGATCGCTGCCGCGGGCATGCCCGAGGACGTGGAGAAGCGCGCGTTCAAGGAGCTCGATCGCCTCGGTCAGTTGCACAGCGCATCGCCGGAAGTCGGCGTCATTCGCACGTACTTGGATTGGCTGATCTCGCTGCCGTGGAAGAACCCGGACACGGAAGCGTGGGACATCCAAACCGCTGCGAAGATCCTCGACGAGGATCACTACGGTCTGACCAAGGTGAAGGAGCGCATCCTCGAGTTCATGGCCGTGCGCCAGCGCGTCGAGCGCGTGCGCTCGCCGATCCTGTGCTTCGTGGGACCGCCGGGAGTGGGCAAGACGAGTCTCGGTCGCTCCATCGCGCGCGCCATGAACCGCAAGTTCGTGCGCATGTCGCTGGGCGGCGTGCGCGACGAGGCGGAAATCCGCGGCCACCGGCGCACCTACATCGGCTCGATGCCCGGCAAGATCCTGCAGA
>CAZEPH010000531.1:0-2029 GCA_964514075.1 uncultured bacterium
CGGTAGAGCGCGACCGCCTTGAGCATCTTCTCCCACCCGCGGCGATACGCGGCCTCCACCTCCGCCACGCTTGCGTTGGCCGGCAAGTTGATCGTCTTGGAAATCGCACCGCTAATGAACGGTTGCGCCGCCGCCATCATCTCGATGTGCGCTTCGGGACGAATCGATCGCGTGCCGAGTCGTCCGCACCGGTTCGCGCAGTCGAACACCGGGTAGTGTTCGGGGCGCAGATGCGGCGCGCCTTCCGTGGTCATGCGGCCGCACGCGAAGTCGTTCGCAGCCTCGATGTCCTGCGTCGTGAAACCCAGCGCGCGCAGAACGTTGAGACCCGGATCGGCCAACTGCTCGTCGGTGAATCCGAGATTCGTGCGGCAGAACTCCTCGCCGAGCGTCCACCGGTTGATCGCGAACTGCACGTCGAACGCGGACGCCACCGCGTCCTCGACTGATTGCAGCGTCGCGTCGTCGAAGCCCTTTGCGTGCAGCGTTTCGTGATTGATCGCGGGCGCGTTGCGCAACGTACCCGTGCCCTTCGCGTACGTGACGATGTCGTCGATCTCCGCGTCGCTGTATCCCAGACGCTTGAGCGCCGGCGGCAGCGACTGGTTGATGATGCGGAAGTACCCGCCGCCTGCGAGCTTCTTGAACTTCACGAGCGCAAAGTCCGGCTCGATGCCCGTCGTGTCGCAGTCCATGATGAGACCGATCGTGCCGGTGGGCGCGAGCACCGTGGCTTGCGCGTTCCGGTAGCCGTGCTTCTCGCCGAGCGAAAGCGCGCTGTCCCACGCGTCGTGGGCCGCGTCCACGAGCGGGCGCGGGCACACGGCGGGGTCGATTGGCGTCGGCAGAACGGAGAGGCTCTCGTACTCCGCGGCTGCCGCGTTCCACGCCGCGCGGCGGTGGTTGCGGATCACGCGGAGCATGTTCTCCGCGTTGCGCGCATAGCCGGGGAACGGCCCGATCTCCTTCGCGATCTCCGCGGACGTCGCGTACGACTCACCCGTCATGATCGACGTGAGCGCGCCGCAGATCGCGGTGGCATCGCGGCTGTCGTACGGCAGACCGAGGCGCATGAGAACCGTACCCAGGTTTGCGTACCCGAGACCGAGCGTGCGGAAGACGTAGCTCTTCTCGGCGATCGACCGGCTCGGGAATTGCGCCATGAGGACGGAGATTTCCAGCACCACGGTCCACGCGCGAATCGCGTGGCGGTAGCCGTCCACGTCGATCGCGCCGTCGCCGCGCAGGAACTTCACGAGGTTGATCGACGCGAGGTTGCACGCGGTGTCGTCGAGGAACATGTACTCGGAGCACGGATTGCTCGCGCGAATCGGCCCGTCCGCCGGGCAGGTGTGCCATTCGTTGATCGTCGTGTGGTACTGCAGGCCCGGATCGGCGGACGACCATGCCGCGTACGCGATGCGGTCCCACAGATCGCGTGCGCGCACCGTTTTCGCGGGCTTGCCGGTGGTCCGGTACGTGAGCGCCCAGTCGCGGTTGTCGTCGAGAGCGCGGAAGAACTCGTTGGGCACGCGCACGGAGTTGTTCGAGTTTTGCCCGGAGACCGTGCCGTACCCCGCGCCGTCCCAGTCCGTGTCGTACGACTCCACGCGCATCGACGTGTAGCCCTGCTGCCCGAGGTCGAGCGTGCGCTGGATCGCGCCGGAAGGAATGCCGGCGCTCAGCGCCGCGTGCACGACGCGCGCGAGTCCGGGGTTCTGGCGCGGGTTCGCGCGTTCCGCGGAGTCCGATCCACCGACCGACGGATCGTGTACCTCGCGCAGAATCGCGTTGAGGTGCCGCTCCATCACGCGACTCCCCGCCACGAGCGCGGCAACTTTCTGTTCCTCGATCATCTTCCAGTCGATGAACTGTTCGATATCCGGGTGATCGATGTCGAGGCACACCATCTTCGCCGCGCGGCGCGTGGTGCCGCCGGACTTGATGGCACCCGCCGCGCGATCGCCGATGCGCAAGAAGCTCATGAGGCCGGAGCTCTTGCCGCCGCCGGAGAGCGGTTCGCCCTCGC
>CAZEPH010000532.1:0-2027 GCA_964514075.1 uncultured bacterium
TCGAGCGATTGCACCGCGAGTTCAAGAAGACGATCGTGATGGTGACCCACGACACGCACGCGGCGGATCGCGCCGGGCGCGTGCTCCACCTCGAAAAGGGAGACTTGAGCAACTAGGAGCGCTCGGTGAATCTTCTCTCGTTGGTCTTCGTCAACTTGGGCCGGAACAAAGTCCGGACGACCCTCACCCTGATGAGCGTGATCATCGCGCTCTTCTTGTTCTGCGCGCTGCGCGGCGTGGTGGATACGCTCAACTCCGCGATCGAGGTGGGCAGCGAGAGCCGGCTGGTCACACGCAACGCGATCTCGCTCGTGTTTCCGCTGCCGCAATCCTACCGCTCGCGGATCGCGGCGATGGACGGCGTGCAAGACGTGGCGATCCAGAATTGGTTCGGCGCGCAGTACCCACCAAACAAGCGTGTGTTCTTCGCGCAGTTCGCGGTGGATGCCGAGCACTTCTTTCCGATGTACGCCTCGGACATGGTGATCACGCAGGCCTCCACGCCACAGGTGAATGTCCCGATTCCGCCGGGCGTCGATCCCCAGCTCGCCGCGTATTTGGCCGAGCAAAACGCCTGTGTCGTGGGTGAGGGCTTGTTGCGCAAGCTGGGGCTGCGCGTGGGACAGACGATCACGCTCGCGGGGACGATCTACCCCGGCGAGTGGCCGTTCGTGATTCGCGCCGCCTACAAGTCGACGAACAAGGCGTTCGGCGATGAGACGATGTTCTTCCACTACAAGTACCTCGAGCAGAAGGGCATGGGTGGGAACGGGCTGGTAGGCGTGTACATCCTGAAACTGTCGGACCCCGTTCACGCGAGCCGCATCGCGAAGTCGATCGACGCGATCTACGAGAACTCGTCCGCCGCGACGCGCACAGAGACGGAGCGCGCGTTTCAAGCGGGCTTCGTGAGCATGTACGGAAACATCCCGTTCGTCATGCGCGTGATCGGGTTCGCAATCGCGTTCGCGATCCTTCTCGTGGCGGCGAACACGATGATGATGGCCGTGCGCGAACGCACGAGCGAATTCGGCGTGATGAAGACGCTCGGCTTCGACGATGGGACGATCTTTCGCGTGATTCTGGCGGAAGCGGCGGTCATCACGCTCGGAGGCGGGATCATCGGGTCGATGCTGGCGAAGGTCGTGATCGAGACGAGCGGATTCAACGCCGGCGGCGCGCTGCCGCCGATGACGGTGCAGTGGAGCAGCGTCGTCATGGGGCTGGCGGTGGCGCTCGTGATGGGCGCGGCGAGTGGGATCATCCCCGCGGCGCAGGCCGCGCGGCTCAAGATCGTCGACGCGCTGCGGCGCGTGGGATAGGAGCACAGACAATGGCGATCCCGCTGATCTACAACGTGCGTCACATTCAGCAGCGCCCGGTGGCGACGTTCGCCACTGCACTCGGTATCGCGCTCGTGGTGGCGATCCTGGTCTCCGCGTTCGCTCTCGCAAACGGGTTCCGTGCCGCGCTCGTCGCGACGGGATCGATGGACAACGTAATCGTGTTGCGCAAGGGCGCGGACAGCGAGCTCTCGAGCGGCGTCTCGCGCGAGAACGCGAGCATCATTCGCGCGCTGGCCGACGTGGCACGCGATCCCGCGTCCGGACGCCCGCTCGCCAGCGCGGAAGTGTTCGTGAACGTGAACAAGCCGCGCCTGGGGCAAGCGGGCACATCCAACGTGAGTGTCCGCGGAGTGGACGCGGAGGGGTTCGCCCTGCGCGAAGGACCGCCGACGAAGTTCGCGATCGTCGACGGGCGCATGTTCCAGCCGGGCGCTGCCGAGGTGGTGGTCGGCAAGCGTCTCGTGAGTCGCTTTGCGAATTGCGGCATCGGCGAGAAGATCCGCTTCGGCCAGCGGGACGTCACAGTGGTCGGACACTTCAGCGCCAACGGGTCCGGCTTCGAGTCCGAAATCTGGGGCGACAATGCCGTGCTCATGCCGCTCTTTCGCGGCGACGTCTTCCAGAGCGTGACGTTCCGCCTGCAGGATCCCGCGCGCTTCGCCGCGGTGAAGAAGCTCCTCG
>CAZEPH010000533.1:0-2019 GCA_964514075.1 uncultured bacterium
ATGCCGGACTCGACCCAACGCGTGGCATTCGTCGACCGTGCGCTCCAGTGGCTCGAACCTGCGCCCACGATCACGCACACGCCGCTCGACGACACCGACGTGGATGACGCACCGTTCATCGTGCGCGCTCGCCTCGCGCCGCGTATCGCATCGCTCGACACGACGACCGCGCACGTCGCGTACAGCGTGAACGACGGCCCAACGACCGACGCCGCACTCGCGCGCGAGGGAACGGGCGACACGTTCGTCGCGACGATCCCTCCCCAGCCGCTGGGATCGCGCGTGCGGTACGCGATCTCCGCGACGGATACGGACGGACGCACGGGCCGCGCGCCCGCGGACGCGGCGAGTGCATACACGTTCGCGGTCGCGCCCGACACGATCCCGCCCGCGATCGTGCACGCACCGCGCGATCAATCGCTGGAGACGACCGGTCCGTACGCGATCGAGGCGCTCGTGAGCGATGCGCACGGCCTCGCATCCGTCACGATGCGCTACCGTTGGTCGTTCGGCGGGCCGGGGTGGACGACGACCGGGATGACCGAGTCTCCGAGTGGAAGCGGCCTCTATCACGCCGACGTCGATGGACCCGCGTCCGTCGGCGATACGCTGCTCTACGCGTTCGACGCGACCGACGCGTCGCGCGCCAGCAACGCCGCGAGCGCCGGGCCGTTCACGCTGCGCATCGTGGACGCACTGGCGTGGGACATGGAAGCGACGGACGGCGCGTTCACCCGGACGGGGGACGGATGGGAATGGGACGTCCCCGCGATCGGCGCGCATTCGGGTTCGCGCGTGTGGGCCATTCGCGCGTCGGGCGGATACCCACCGGCGACGACGGGCACTCTCACCGCGCCGACGGTGCGCCTCCCGAGCGCGGCCGGCGTGGCAACGCTGCACTTTTGGCACGCGTACGAGTTCGACGGCCTGCCGCCGACGCTGCTCGAAGGATGTGCGGTGCGCGTCTCTCTGGACGGCGGCGCGACGTATCAACTCCTCGCGCCCGTCGAGGGATACGACGGCGTCGTCTCCCGCGCGATCCCGGTGCTCGGCGGATCACCCGGCTTCGGCGGATCCAGTCTGACGTGGCACGAGAGCGCGTTCGCTCTGACGCCGTTCATCGGGTCGGACATCACGGTCCAGTTCGTGTATGCGTCGCAGGCGGGGGGCGCGGGCCGCGGGTGGTTCATCGACGACGTGCGCGTCACGTGGGCGGAGGCCGACACGGTGCCGCCCGTGCTCTCGCGCATCGTCCGTCCGCGCTCCACGCCCGATACGCTGGGGTCGCACACGATCGGCGCGGCGTTGGGTGATGCGGAGGGATCGCCGTCCCGTGCGATCGCGCGGTACACCACCGACGACGGGCGCACGTTCCGCGAGGCCGCGTTCTTCACGAGCGCAGCGCCGCCATTCGTGACGGCGTTCCTCCCCGCACAGCCCCGCGGGACGCGCGTGCGGTGGTACGCGGTCGCCTCCGATGCGGCGCGGCCCCAGATCGAACGCCGCGTGCCGGGCGGCGACTCGCTGTACTCGTTCGCGATTCTGCCCGCGTCGCCCGCTGTGATTCTCGCGTTGAATGCGACCTCTCTCGCGCCCGCCGCACTGCGCGACACGCTCGTCCCCGCCCTCGGCGCGTCGTGCGACGTGTGGGACGTGACGCGAGACGGCGTGCCGTCCGTGGACGTCCTCACGCATTACCGCGTGATCGGCGTCGAGGGTCTCGCCGCGCCGTCGCCCGACGTCCGCGCGCGCATCGACAGCGCGTTCGCCGCGCCACCCGCCGCCTTCGCTCCGGGATTCGTGTGCACACTGCGCGATCCCGCGCCGGATGCGGGCGCGGCAGCGTGGCTGCTCGCACACGCGAGCGCGGCGATCGTCGCGCGTTCGTCGTTCGCGCGAGACGTGTGCTTCGAAGACCTGCGGGGCACAGGCGCGCGAACGCCGCATGCCTTTCTCGCTCCGACGAGCGGTACGACGCCCGTTCTGGTCGCATGCGCGGCGCCCGAGAGCGTGCTCGCC
>CAZEPH010000534.1:0-2011 GCA_964514075.1 uncultured bacterium
GTCGGCATCTTGTGCTTCCTGCACCAGCTACGCTGGGGCCTCGGGGTCGCGGGGTACGAACCGCCCGCCATGTGGGCCGTGGACATCACGAACTTCGTGTTCTGGGTCGGTATCGCGCACTCGGGCACCCTCATCTCGGCGATCCTCTACTTGTTCCGCGCGAAGTTCCGCCGCTCCATCTACCGCGTGGCGGAAGGCATGACGGTGTTCGCGGTGCTCACGGCTGGTCTCTTCCCACTCCTCCACCTTGGTCGCGTGTGGTTCTTCTACTGGCTCATGCCCTACCCGCAGGTGCAATCCGCCGTCTGGCCGAACTTCCGGTCGCCGCTCGTGTGGGATGTCTTCGCGGTGAGCACGTATCTCACCGTGAGCTCGATCTTCTTCTTCGTCGGGTTGATCCCGGACCTCGCCGCCGCACGTGACAAAGCGGTCGGCAAGATCCGGCACCTCGCGTACAAGTACGCGTCACTCGGATGGCGCGGCACGAACCGCCAGTGGCGCCACTACAATGCGGCGTACCTGTACTTCGCGGCGTTCGCCACGCCGCTGGTCGTCTCCGTGCACTCCGTGGTGTCCTGGGACTTCGCGATGGCGCTCAACCCCGGCTGGCACTCCACGATCTTCCCGCCGTACTTCGTCGCGGGCGCGATCTTCTCCGGCGTGGCCATGGTGATCACGCTCACCGTGCCGCTGCGGAAGATCTTCCACCTCGAGGACTACATCACCGTCTGGCATTACGAGATGATGGCGAAGCTGATCATGCTCACCTCGTCGATCCTCACGTACGCGTACGGCCTCGAGTTCTTCACCGCGTGGTACAGCGGCAACAAGCATGAGTGGGAGACGTTCTACGACCGCGCGTTCGGCTCCATGGGCTGGGCGTACGGGATCATGGTGCTGTGCAACTGCCTCATCCCGATGCTCCTCTGGTTCAAGAAAGTGCGCACGTCGATCAGCGCGCTGTTCATCATGTCGTTCTTCATCAACATCGGCATGTGGTTCGAGCGCTTCGTGATCATCGTGGGGTCGCTGCAGCACTCGTTCCTGCCGTGGCGCTGGAACGACGGCTACACGCCGACGTACATCGAGTACGGCATCACGGCCGGGTCGTTCGCGTGGTTCGGCATGTGGTTCCTGCTCTTCATCAAGTTCCTGCCGTCGGTCTCGATCGCAGAGGTCAAGGAGATCATCCCGGCGAAGATGCGCCGGAAGGGGGTGGCAGCGTGAGCCGCAAGACACCGGAAGGAGTGCTCGCCGTCTTCGAGTACCTGGACGACGCCGTGCGCGCGGTGAAGGAACTGCGCGCGCAACGCGTCGATCCGATCACGGTCACCACGCCGGTGCCGCATCACGAAATGGAAGAAGCGCTCAAGGAGCCCCTCTCCCCCGTCCGCTTCTTCGTGCTCACCGGCGGCGTGATCGGATTCATCGGCGCGTTCACGCTCACCATTTGGACGTCGGTGCATTGGGGAATCGTCACGGGCGGCAAGGACATCGTGTCCATCCCTCCGTACTTCGTGATCGCGTTCGAGATGACCGTGCTCTTCGGCTCGTTGTTCAACTTGCTGTCGATGTGCGGGCTCGGCGGTCTCCCCGATCGCACACCGCAAGAGCCGTACGACCCGCGGTTCACGGAAGATCGCATCGGAGTCTGGGTGCCGTGCGGACGCGATCGCTCCGCACAGATCGAAGCGCTGCTCAAGAACGCCGGCGCGGAGGAGGTGCGTGTTGACACACGTTAGAGGTCGCCGCTTCGGCACCGTCGCGGTGCTCGTCGCGTCGTCGCTCACGATCGCGAGTCTCGTGTTCGGATTCCCGTGGTCGAAGGACATGCGCGATCAGCCGTCGATCAAGACGCAGGAGAGCCCGCAGGCGCGTCCCTCGGGCGCCGTGCCGCTCGGCGGGCGCGAGTTCGTGCCGGAGGACGACCCCACGGCGGATCGTCTCGCGAACCCCGTGGCGATGAGCGACTCGTCCTTGAGGTATTTGCGATACACCCAGGCCGCCCCAC
>CAZEPH010000535.1:0-1996 GCA_964514075.1 uncultured bacterium
GTACACACAGGCGCTGCTCTCCGCGGTGCCGCAACCGGAGGTAGGGAAGTCATCCACACGCATCATTCTGACCGGCGACGTGCCGAGCCCAGCGAAGCCACCCAGCGGGTGTTCGTTCCATCCGCGCTGCTGGATGGCGCAGGACCGATGCCGCACGGAGGTCCCCGAACCGCGCGAACTCGCCCCGGGACACAGCGTTCGATGTCACTTCGCCGTCTAGCCGCCCTCGCGTTCGCGTTCGCGTTTGCGTGCGCCGGAGGCGTGCGCGCCTCCGATCAACCCATGGCGAGTGTGAACGGCGAGACCATTTCGTCCGAAGCGGTGCAGGTGCTCGGATCCGCGTACCTCGCCGATCTCCGCAAGAAATTCGGCCAGCAATACACGGCGCAGATGGAGCAGGACGCTCTGCGCAACGTCTTGGAAGAGGTCATCACCGCCACCGTGCTGCGCCAGGAAGCGGAGCGCCGCGGCCTCACGGCGACGGACGCGGAGATCGACACGGCGATCACCATGAACGACTACTTTCGCCTGCCCGACGGCACGGTGGATTGGGCGAAGTACCGCCGGTACAAAGGCGACGCGCACTCGAACTACTCGCAGGTCGCGGCGAACCTGCGCCGGCTCGTCATCGCGGACAAGCTCACGCTGTCGGAGAAGTCGCAGATCGCCCGGGCGATGCCGGACGACTCCGTGAAGACGATCTACCTGCGCCACCTCGCACGCCGCACCATCAACGCGGTCGTCATTCGTCCAGACACCATCATCACCGACCCGCCGCCGACGGACGAAGACATCGCGCGCTTGTACCTGCGCCGGCGCGATGCCTTCCGCACCACGCAGCTCACGATGCGCGCGTTTGCCCTGAAGCGCGGCGACTTCGCACAGCGCGTGCGCGTATCGAGCGACGACCTGGCGGCGTACTACCGCGGCCACAGTGACATGTTCCGCAACGACACGACGGGCGTGATGCGTCCGTTCGACTCCGTGCGCGAGACCATTCGCGATCGCATCGCGTACGAGCGGTCGATCTCGACGGCGCTCGACGGCGCACGCGCGTTTCGCGCCGCGCTGGAGAAGGGGCAGTCGCTGGCGGAGGCCGAGAAGAGCGCCGGGGCATCGGTGGAGACCTTCCCCACGACGGTTCTCCTCGGACTGAGTCCAAGTCAGCCGTTGTTCCCCGACAGCGTGCTCGCCGCTGCAACGGACGCCCCCTCGGGGAGCGTGCTGGGCCCCTTCCTGCTCGCGCAAGGCCCCGTGGTCTACCGCGTCGACGAACGGCTTCCGGGTGTGATGCCGTCGAGTGACGCTCTGCGCGATACGCTCGCCGGGGAGTTCCGGCGCGCACAGGACGAGGCGCGGCAGCGCCAGATCGAAGCGCACTACCGAGCGAACATCAGCAAGTGGATGTCCGCGGAACGCGTCAACCTGCAGTACGCGATCGTGAAGCAACTTCCGACGGACGTGACGCCGACGATCACGACGGCGATGGTGCGCGAGTCCTACCTCGCACGTCGCGACGAGTTTCGCACGGCG
Organism: uncultured bacterium; assembly: GCA_964514075.1. Lineage (GTDB taxonomy): Bacteria > Eisenbacteria > RBG-16-71-46 > CAZEPH01 > CAZEPH01 > CAZEPH01. The sequence goes on from CAZEPH010000535.1 coordinate 1,534, forward strand.
GAGCAGGTGCGCGCGGCGCACATTCTCCTCGCCGTGGCGCCCGGCGCGAGCGCACAGGCGGACTCGACGACGAAGCAGCGCGCCGACAGCCTCCGGACCGTGATCCTCCGAGGCGGTGACTTCACCACGCTCGCCCGGCGATTCTCCACGGACCCGGGAAGCGCGGAGCGAGGCGGCGATCTGGGGTACTTCGGACGCGGCCGCATGGTGCCACCCTTCGAGAAAGCTGCATTCGAGACGCCCGTGGGTCAGGTGAGCGAGCCGTTCCGCACGGAGTACGGCTGGCACATTCTCACGCCGATCGACAAGAAGCCCGCCCGCGACCCCAGCTTGGAGGAAATGCGCTCGCGCATCGAGAGCGATTTGCGGGCGGCGGCCGCCGACAAGCAACTGCAGGCTCGTGCGGCGAGCATCCTGCGGCAATCCGTGTCGGCGCGCGCGTTCGCCCGGCTCGTCGCGCCCT
>CAZEPH010000536.1:0-1995 GCA_964514075.1 uncultured bacterium
CGCCTCACGCCACTGCGGGTCCTCCGCGCCCGCCGTCTCGCGGAGTGCGCGAACCGCGCGATCTGCGAGACGGCACAACTCCAGTGTATGCGTGTGAGCGTGGAGTGCGCGCGCACGATCGGCGGCGCTGAGCGCCGCCGCGATCGTGCGCGCATGCTGCGTCGTTTCCGCGTAGTGCCGCGCGAGTTCGGTCGTCAGGTCGAGGCCCGCACGCGCGGCGCGCGCTTCGAGAATGCGCGCGATGCGTTCGTGGATGTCCGCCCGGGCGTCCAGCGGCAGGCGATCGTGAACCACCTTGCCGATCATCGCGTGCGTGAACGCCACGATGCGCTCGCCCGGGCGGCTCTCGTCGCGCAGGAGGTGCGCGGTCACGAGCGTGGCCAGCGCCGCATCCGCGTCGATCCCCGCCGACGTGAGGCACTCCACCAACACGGTGCGCGGCATCTCGCGTCCCAGCGCGGCCGCCCAGGAGAGGGCATCGCGCGCGACGGGCTCCAGGCGATCCACGCGCTGCACGATGACGTCGCGCACCCGCGTCGGCAGTGCGAGATCGCTGCTGCCCGTCCACCGCCACACCGCTTCGTCCTGCGTGATCTCGCCGGACTCGCGCAGCGCGCGCAACGTCTCTTGGATGAAGAGCGGGTTGCCTTCCGTGGCGTCGAGCAAGGCCCGCGTCAACGCTTCGGATGCAAGGTCGCCGCCGAGGACCGACCGCACCATGTCCGCCGTTTCCGCGGGCGCGAGCGGCGGGAGGGCGATCGAGACGCAGGCCGGTGTGCGTTCGATGTGCGCGAGCAACTCCCGGACGACGCGCGCCGATTCGACCTCGCTCGAGATGTCTTCGTCCCGCATCGTCGCGATCACCGCGAGACGCGTCTCCGGCAACCGGTCGAGCACGCGGCGCACGACCTCGATGGCGGACGGATCCGCCCAGTGCACGTCCTCCAGGATCAGCACGCACGCGACCGTCCACGACAGCCGCTCGAGCAATCCGACGACCGAGTCAACCAGAACGTCGCGATCGGGGACGGCGTCGTCGCCTCCGTCGTCGTCGTCTTCGAGGAGGAGGTCCGGTTCAACGCGGGGGGCGAGCGCGCGCACGACGGGCGCCGCGTCGGCGAGGATCGAGGCGTGACGGTCGCTGCCGAGACCCGGGAGCGCGCGCGCGATGCGTTCCAGCACGTCGCCGAACGGTTGATACGGCTCGCGCGTCGTCGGGGAGCAGCGCCCTTCGAAGATCGCCACGCGCCGGCTGCGCAGGCGGTCGCGCAGCTCACGCACGACGCGCGATTTGCCGATACCCGCCGCTCCGCGCACGAGCGCAAGCGCGCCGCGCCCCGACGTCGCGCGATCCACGAGCGCCACGAGCGCGTCGAGTTCGCTCTGGCGGCCGACGAATGCGGAGCCGGACCGCTTCGTGCGCACGGCCGGCGCCGCACTCGCCGCAGCGGGCGCCGCGTGCGTGACTTGCTCGAGCGCACGGCGAAACTCCGCGGTGCTCGCGAAGCGCGCCGCGGGATCTTTCGCGAGCAAGCGCTGCACGATGCCGTCCAGCGCCTCCGGCACGCGCGGGTTGATCGTGCGTAACGGGGCCGGAACGGCCGAGAGGTGACGCAGGACGATCTCCACGGCGTTCTCGCCGGGGAACGGACGCTGTCCCGTGAGCATCTCGTACAGCATGCACCCGAGCGAGTACAGATCGGCGCGACCGTCGAGCGGCAACCCGCGTGCCTGTTCCGGCGAGATGTACGCCGCCGTGCCCACCAGATCGTGCGCGAGCGTAACGCCCGCGGATTCGGTTCCGGGCCGCACGAGTCCGAAGTCCATCAACTTGATCGCGCCGCCGGGGAGCAGCATGACGTTGCTCGGCTTCACGTCGCGATGCACGAGAGGCACCGCGTGCAGGTATCCGAGAGCGTCCGCGAGACGGTCGGCGATCGACACAACGAGGTCGAACGAGTTCGCGACGCCGAGCGGATCGATCGTGCGGGCGGG
>CAZEPH010000537.1:0-1984 GCA_964514075.1 uncultured bacterium
CGAGCCCGCGCACGTCGGCGAGTGTGCCCGTGGACGTTTCGCACTGCGTCACGAGAACGAGCACCGTGTCGCTCGCGCGCGCGAGCGCGTCGTCGAGTTGCTCCGGCGTGATCGTGGTGCCCCACTCCGCGGTGAGTTCCGCGAACGGGTTGCCGCTCATCTGGAGGAGGTCGCGCCAGCGCTCGCCGAACTTTCCCGCCACCACGACGGCCGCGCGCTGGCCCGGCGCGAGCAGGTTCGTGACCACCGCTTCCATGCCGCCGGTGCCGGACGCGGCGAGCACCGCAACCGGTGTGGGCGAATCCATGACGCGCTCCAAGCCCGCGTGTACGTCCCGGGCGAGCGCGAGGAATTGCGGCGTGCGGTGATGAATACTGGGGCGCGCGAGGGCCGCGCGCACGTCGTCTGGGATGTCCGTTGGACCGGGTGTGAAGAGCCGTGATGACATTGCGTCCTCTTGCATTGCAGCGAAGGGTGAACCGCGCATCGCCGTTCATCGGCGACGCGCGCACTCTACGCGGAAGAGGAAGCGGAGGAAAGGGACGCGAAAGTGCCGGTATCTCTAGTGCGCAACGGGCGCGCTGGACGCCGCCGCGAGATCCGGCCGCGTCACCTGCGCCGGCCGGAGCAGCGCGATCTCCAACACTTCGTCCATCGTCTCGACGGGGACCAGCGTGAGACTGCGTCGCACTTCCTTCGGAAGGTCGGGGATGTCCTTTTCATTTTGCTTCGGGAGGATCACGGTGGTGATGCCCGCGCGCCGCGCAGCCACCGTCTTCTCCAACAACCCGCCGATCGGGAGCACCGACCCGCGCAGCGTGATCTCGCCGGTCATCGCCACGTCCACGCGTGAGGGAATGCCCGTGAGCGCGGAGATCATCGCCACCGCGATGGTGATCCCCGCGGACGGTCCATCTTTCGCGATCGCCGCTTCCGGCAAGTTCACGTGAATGTCGACGTCCTTGTAGAACGTGCGTGCGAGGCCGAGCGCCGTCGCCCGCGAGCGCGCGTACGACAGAGCCGCAAGGCCCGACTCGCGCATCACCTCGCCGAGTTTTCCGGTGAGCACCAGCTCGCCCTTCCCGGGCAGCACGCTCGCTTCCACCGTCAGGATCTCGCCGCCGACCTCCGTCCACGCAAGCCCTGTCGCCACACCGATGCGATTGCCGCGCACGAGGTAGTCGTCCACGAACTTCGGCACGCCCAGGTACTGGCGCAGGCGAGTGGGCGTGACGTCGATCGGCGCGAACGCCTCCGTGCCGCCCTTTGCCTTCGCGCGCGCGACCTTGCGGCACACGGTGGCGATCTCGCGTTCGAGCGCGCGCACGCCGGCTTCGCGCGTGTAGCTGCGAATGATCTGCGCGTACGACGGCGTGGACATGCGCACGTCACCGTCGGCCAAACCCGTGGCCTTCACCTGCTTCGGCAAGAGGAAGTCGCGCGCGATGTGCATCTTCTCGTGTTCGAGGTATCCGGGCAGGCGCAACAACTCCATGCGGTCCAGCAACGCGGGCGGAATGCCGGACAGCCCGTTCGCGGTCGTGAGGAACATCACCTGCGAGAGGTCGAAGTCCACCTCGAGGTAGTGATCGTTGAACGCGATGTTCTGCTCGGGATCCAGCACTTCCAGCAGCGCGCTCGCCGGGTCGCCGCGGTAGTCGTTTCCGAGCTTGTCGATTTCGTCGAGGAGGAACACGGGGTTCTTCGAGCCCGCGCGTTTCATGCCCTGAATCACGCGACCGGGGAGCGATCCGATATACGTGCGCCGGTGCCCGCGGATCTCCGCCTCGTCGCGCACGCCGCCCAGGGACATGCGCACGAACTTGCGTCCGAGCGCGCGCGCGATGGAGCGTCCGAGGCTCGTCTTGCCCACCCCCGGCGGGCCCATCAGGCAGAGGATCGGTCCCTTCGGCTGACCCGAGAGCGTGAGCACAGCCAGGTACTCGACGATGCGCTCTTTCACCTTCTTGAGGCCGTAGTGATC
>CAZEPH010000538.1:0-1980 GCA_964514075.1 uncultured bacterium
TACCCGCTCACGATCTACTCCGCCGCGGCCGTGCAGGAGCTGCACCAGATGCTCCGGACGAAGGACGCCGAGATCGCCTCGTTGCAGGGTCGTCTCGCGAAGGTGGAGGCGGTTCTCACCGATCTCGCCGCGCGTGCGGCGAGCGGCGACCCGACGCAGAACGCCGTCTACACGGGAGGTCGCTAGCCATGACGCGCGCATCGCTTGCAGTGGCGTGTGCGCTCGTCGTCGGTGTGGCACACGCGGCCGTCGCGCAAACCGGCGGCACGTACGACCTGCAGTGGAACACGCTCGACGGAGGCGGTGGCGTGCACACGGGCGGGACGTACACGCTGACCGGCACTGTCGGACAACCCGACGCAGGGCTGCTCTCCGGGGGCACGTACGCTCTCGCGGGCGGCTTCTGGAAAGGCGGCGCCGCCGTCACAGGCGTCGGCGAGGACGACCCGTTCGTTGAGAGTCTGCCGAAGGTGTTCGCGCTCTACGCCAACGCGCCGAACCCCTTCGCGGACGCCACGACGCTTCGCTTCGACCTCCCGCGCGAATCGCCCGTGCGCGTGCAGGTGTTCGATCTGCGCGGCGCGCTCGTGCGCGAACTCGTCAGCGGCACGCTACCCGCCGGCCGGTACGCTCGTATGTGGGATGGCCGCGACGCACGCGGGCGTCTCGCCGCGGGCGGCGTGTACTGGATGCGCGTCGAGACCGACCGCGATCGCGCGCAGCGGCGCATCGTCATCGCGCGGTAGACACCGGCAGCTACCGCACCGAACACGCACGACCCTAGGGCGTCTCCTTCGTCCTAGGGTCGTCGTACATTTGCGCCGATGCGCTCGGTCAGCTTGAGGAGCGCCTCTGGCCCGCAGTCTGTCGGGATAGTTGGTTGCGCGCGAGGCGGCGGCCGTGTCGCAAGGAACCCAGCACGAGCGATGTCCCCGTTAACGGGCCGTTCGTGTGTATTCCAGTGAGAACTGCTCCCACATCCGATCCGGAGGACACATGCGTCACTCAATGATCGCCCGCGCGGCACTCGTCATCGGACTCGCTTCCCTGTTCCGCGGCGGCCCCGTCGCGGCCGCCGCCGTGGGATGGGGCGTCACGTACCAAGGAGAACTGCGGCAGTCAGGCACGCCGCTCAACGGAACGGCCAACTTCGTCTTCAAGCTGTTCGACGCCGCGGCCGCCGGCGCGCAGATCGGACAGACGATCACGCTCAACAACGTCGCCGTGACGAACGGCGTGTTCACCGCGGAACTCGACTTCACGAACGGCGGCGTGATCGCCGGCGTGTTCGACGGCAACGAGCGGTGGCTGGAGATCACCGCGAACGGCACGATGCTCACGCCACGGCAGCGCCTCGCGGCGGCACCGCACGCGAACATCTCGCATCTGCTCTATCTCCCGTTTGCGCAGCGAACGGTCGCGCCGCTTGCGTTCGATCTCTTGCAGGACATCAGCGGCGGCTCGCCCAACTCGATCGCGTTCCGCGTGCAGACGACCGCGCACGACACCAACTCCACCGCGATTGTGGGCGAGTGTCTCGTCGAACACGGCGGCAACAACGTGGGCGTGATGGGAATCACGCGCGCCGCGAACGGGTTCGGCGTCATCGGAACGAACCTCTCGCCGACGGGTAACTGCACTGCGGTGTATGGCGTCGCCGCGAGCCCGTTCGGATACGGCGTGAACGGACAGGCGAGTTCGCTCACCGGGCCGACGAAGGGCGTCTTCGGGTCGGTTCTCTCACCGGATGGCTGGGCGGGCGCGTTCGATGGCCGTGGCTACTTCACTGGCAACCTCGGCGTCGGCGACTCGCTCCCGACGGCACGCCTGGAAGTGTTCGGCGGCACGGTGGGCGGACAAGCGCTCAAGGTGAACGGCGACTTCTTCGTGAACACGTCGGGGTTCGTCGGCGTCGGCCGCTCGACTCAGGTGTCGACCGCCGAGGCGTTCGGCGTGTACTCCCCGTCGTCGACGCAGAAT
>CAZEPH010000539.1:0-1977 GCA_964514075.1 uncultured bacterium
CCAGCACCAGGATGTCGCCCGGGACGCGCGCGAGGTCCGCGACGAGCGCCGGCGAAGGCGTCGTCATCACGTCTTCGAGGTGTTCGACCGACTCCAAGCGGGTGCGAGGCACGCGGGAATGCTCCCATAAAACGAAAAGGCCGGCGCTTGGCCGGCCTTCTTGACACCTCTACTGAATTCAGCCGATTCGGCGGCGCGAGGCGAGAGCTGCGAGAGCTGCGAGAGCAATAAGAAGCAGCGCGAGCATCGGCGGTTCCGGAATTGCCGCGACTTCGGTCACTATGGCCTGCATGGTGCCGTTGAACGTTCCAACGCTCATGAATGTGAGTCCGGTAACGAATGCCGTGACGTCGAAGGGGCTCAACCCAGCCGATGTTTCAATTCCACGGATCTGAAACTGATCGACACCCAGGCCAGCGAATGTCGTGAAGTCGAACACCTCGTTGACGGCGAGCGTCGCATCAAACAAGAACCAACTCGTTCCGTTCCAGAGCCACACCTCGTAATTTCCGTCCCCGACGTCGGTGACAATCTGGACGGTCCTAAAATTTGGATCTGCGCCTCCCCCGGTGTGGTACTCGAAGCCGGTCGCAACTACAGGGTCGATGAACGTCACGGAGTTGGGAGACGCCGGCAACTGACTGAACGAATAGAGCGCGCCGGACGTAAGCCCGCTCGTCGTGGGTACCGGCACGGTCGTCGGCAGGAACACGCTGTTGGCGATCGACGAACTCAATGGAGTGAAGTCAAAGTACGACGCCGATCGAGAAAGGGTGGTGCCGTCTGCGCGTGCATCCTCGAGCTGGATTCCGATCGAGTATTGGTGTCCCAAGGTTAGTACGCCCGACGGGATCGAATAACTCGTGGTGGTGGTCACCGACGGCCCGGACGCGACGATGGTGAAGCCGATGACGTCACCTTGGTCGAACGAGTTTGAAAACGTCGGACTGCGAGACGTGGCCGTCACCCGGAAGCCCGGCGTATTGTCCGTAATCTGGATCCTCACGCGATCGAGCTCGACGTTGGCGGCGCTCAGTTCCGCGGCCGAGGGCAGGGTCCAGCTCAGGGTGGGCGTCAGACCCGCGCCGGTGACAGTCATCGACGGAACGAAAGGCATCTGACCGACATTGCCGACCGCCGGGGTATTGACGATCGTTGTCGTCAACGGATCGAAGGGCTGTCCCGGGAGCGGTTGCGTGGTCTGCGATGAGACGATGAGCGTCCACGGCCCGGTGAGCGTCGGATCGTAGGGCCTCGAAGCAAAGTACTGGTCAGGGAAGAGGCTGAAGGGTCGATAGTAGATTGCCTGACCAATGACGCTGGGACCCGTTGGCGGCGGGCCCGCGCTGCAGATTCCACCAGCCGGACATTGGCGCGTAATCGCCCAAAACGATTCGCCACCCGGCACACTGTTGGCGCCCCAAAAGAGGATGTCGCCCGTCGCAAAATTGTTGGAGTTCGCGCTGTTCTGTAGACGCTGCGCGAACAGCCCATCGATAACCGGCGGAGACTGAGCAAAGACCGCGTGAACAGCGAAAAGCGAGAGAACCGCGGCTACGCAACGCGCAATACGCATGGTGCCTCCCCTGTGGCGCTTCTCGGCGGCGCCGTGCGGGCAGGTGTACCCGGTCCGCACGTCGGGTCGAGGGGAGGCAAGGACCGTACCGGATTATGCAACCGTTGAATTAACAGAAAGTTGCAGTTCGGCGCGGGACAGGGGTGCCTCGGCAGTGTAAAGCCCGCCGACACGACTACCCCAGCTCGAGGTCTTACGCCACTGATGCGGCGTTGATTTCACGAGCAAATCCCTAACCTACGTAGTGTAAAAAGACCCGACGCCAAGAAGCGATGATTAAAGGTACTGCTCGGGCATACAGCTATTGCGACGAAACGCTCAGGCCCGGCGATGCTCACCGACGCGCACGATCTTCATCGTGTTCGTCCCCCCCGACGCGCCGATCGGCTCGCCGAACGAGA
>CAZEPH010000540.1:0-1971 GCA_964514075.1 uncultured bacterium
TTCGGACCGCCGGCCGCCCTTCTCTTCGCCGTCTCCTTCCTCTTCGCGATCGGTCGATTCTTCGTCGCGCCCCGCGTGATGCCGGCGCGCTTCGCTTTCATTCTCGAAATCGTCTTGTCCCCTGGCCATGCCGTCCTCTACGACCCGCCCTCATAGCTGATCCGAAAATCCGAGAATCGTCCCGTCGCGCGCGCCCATTCGACTTTCACGGCGGTCACCCGCGCCGCGGGAGGCCCCGTGTGAAGATCGTCCATGAGAGATTCGATCCGGTCCTTCGGTCCCTCCACGTCCAGTTCGACGCACCCGTCGTCGAGGTTCCGCACCGTCCCGCGGAGTCCGCGCGCGACGGCGACTCGAACAGCGAACGCCCGATATCCCACGCCTTGTACTCTCCCCGCTACGGAGATCGTTGCTCGGACCGTCGCCGGCTCAGTTGGATCGGTCATGAAGGGTGTCACCTGAACAGGCGTCGGGATCGCTCGAACCGTCCCGACGAAGGAATATTCTCACACCCGCTGAGGCGCGTCACGTGTTTTGCGCTTCCTCGCGGGAATGTCGGCCCATTGACCCGGCGAATTGAACGGTGAGTCTCATCTTCCTCTGCTACCACAAGACATTTTCAACAGAAGGGGCACGCCCATGCGCCGGGAACCTCGCGAACCAGTGTCAATTTCGGCAACCTCTGAGTACAATGCAGGAGGAACGCATCCGCGCGTCAGCATGTCGGCCTGTCAGATAGGTCCTCGCTCTGCACGCAAGATGGAGGAGATCATGATCGTCGGTGTGCCGAAGGAAATCAAGGATCACGAGTACCGGGTCGGCTTGACGCCGGACGGAGCGCGGACGCTGTGCCTGGCAGGTCACGAAGTCCAGATCGAATCCACCGCAGGCGAAGGTAGCGGATATACGGATGAGGACTACCGGCAGGCCGGCGCTTCCGTCACGCGCTCAGCCTCTGAGATCTTCGAACGCGCCGCGCTCATCATCAAGGTGAAGGAACCGCTCCTGTCGGAATGCCGTCTGGTGCGCGCGGGTCAAATTCTGTTCACCTATCTGCATCTTGCGTCCTCCGCTGAACTGACGAAGAAGCTGATGGAGAGCCGTGTCACGGCCATCGCATACGAGACGGTTGAAGCCAAGGACGGCACACTGCCCATGCTCAGGCCCATGAGCGACATCGCCGGCCGGATGTCCGTACAGATCGGCGCGCGCTACCTGGAAAAAACTCAAGGAGGCCGGGGTATCTTGCTGTCGGGGATGCCCGGCGTGGAGCCGGCGCACGTGGTCGTGCTCGGAGCGGGCGTGGTCGGCAGCGCGGCCGCCAGGATTGCGGTCGGTATGGGCGCCCGCGTCACCGTGATCAATCTCGACCTCGAGCGCCTTCGCGTCCTCGACGAGCAATATCAGGGACGCATCGTCACGAGAGCCGCCACCCATGAAGCCGTTGAAGAAACCGTGCCGACAGCCGACTTGTTGATCGGCGCGGTGCTTGTGCCAGGCGCCCGCGCCCCGAAACTGGTCTCGCGCCGGTTGGTCGCGCGAATGAGGAAGGGCGCCGTGATTGTCGATGTCGCGGTGGATCAAGGAGGCTGCATCGAGACCACGAAGCCCACGACCCACTCGGATCCGGTGTATATCGTGGATGGTGTGCTTCACTATTGTGTCGCCAACATGCCGGGCATTGTCCCCCGAACATCGACCGGCGCGCTCACGAACGTCACGCTTCCCTACGTGCTCAGGCTGGCAACAGAGGGCGTCGAAACGGCCATACGATCCGACGCAGGATTCAGCAAAGGCGTAAACCTCTATAATGGTAGCGTGACCTGCCCTGCCGTGGCCGAAGCTCACGGCTTGCGTTTCACCCCCCTGATATAAGACAATCGCCCCTCGTTTCGCTGAGCCGTATACATGGCAGGGTCGGGGCGTAGCGCAGCCCGGTAGCGCACTGCGTTCGGGACGCAGGGGTCGGAG
>CAZEPH010000541.1:0-1946 GCA_964514075.1 uncultured bacterium
CGAGCGGCACGTGCAGCCGGTCGGCGATCTCGCGCATGCCGGTGCGCACGTGTACGCGCTCGATGCCGCGCACCGCCCCGGCGGGGCTGTCCCCGATCGAGACGCGCGCGCCGGCCTCGAGCGCCAGCTGCGCGACCGTCTCGACCACGACCGGGTGCGTGGTCACCGCGCGGCGCGGGTGCGCGGCGCGCAAGAGGTTCGGCTTGAGCAGCACGCGATCTCCCGCCCGCACGATCGCACGCATCCCGCCGAACGGTGCGAGTGCGCGCTCGATCGAGGCGCGCACGACGGCCGGATCGTACGACGGCGTCCACACGTCCGCGACGTCGTACGGCGCGGTCATTCCGTGAGCCCGTCGTAGAGCGCGGGGCGGCGGTCCGCGAACACGTCGTTCTGCGGCGTCACGCGCTTGTCGTCTGCGCGGTGCGGATCGATCTCTGCGACCAGAACGACCTCCGACGTCGCATCCGCGCTGGCGAGACGCTCGCCCTGCGGCGAGGTGATCTGACTGCGCCCGGTGTACGTGAGCGCGCGCCCGCCGCGGTCCTCGGTTCCGACACGATTCGCCGTGATCGAAAACACGCGGTTCTCGATCGAGCGTGTGATCATCGCGTCGGGACACTGCGTCATCACGAGATTCGACGGATGGCAGATCACCTGCGCGCCGCGCAGCGCGAGGGACCGCGCGGTTTCCGGAAAACGCCAGTCGAAGCAGATCATCACGCCGAGTGCGGCCTCACGCCATCGGACGACCGGGGGCGGCGCATCGCCCCGCGCAAACCAGCGCGTTTCGTCGGCGAAGAGGTGGATCTTGCGGTACACCGCGAGCACGCCGTCGGCCGTGCACACGGCGGCGCTGTTGTAGAGCGCGCCGTCGCCGGCGCGTTCGGGGAATCCCGCGACGATTGCGGCATCGTGCAAGCGCGCGCAGTCGATCAGTCGATCGATGCGCGGGCCGTCCACGCTCTCACCGAGCGCGCGTGCTTCTTCTTCGCTCGTGAACAAATAGCCGCTCGTGGCCAGCTCCGGGAGGACGATGACATCCGCGTCCACCGCGGCGAGCATGTCCTCGATGCGCGCGAGGTTGGCGTCGGGGTCGCCGAAGACCGGGTGCGTTTGCACCGCCGCCACGCGCATCATCGCGCGGCCTCCTGCACGGCGTCGTCCACCGCGCGAGCGAGCGCCTCCGCGCCGTGCCGCACGGGGTCGGCCGCGGGCAGTCCCGTCTCCCGCGTCGTGCGCTCGCACGCCGCGCGCGCGTCCGCGTCGGAGAGATCGAACGTGTTGAGGGCGACGGCGACGACGCGCGCCGGGTGCACGGGCCGCGCGAGGTCTTCGTACAGCTGCACGAACTGCGCGAGCGGCGGCAGCGGCACGTGATCGTAGCCACGCACCGTGCGGCGTGTCGGCTGGTGACACAGGACGAGCGCATCGGCGCGTGCGCCGTGCAAGAGGGCGCACGTCACGCCGGAGTACGCCGGGTGCACGATCGAACCCTGGCCTTCCACCACGACGCACGATGCGCGGCGCAGGCCCTCGTCCACGATCGCTTCGGTGATGCCCGCCGCGAAGTCCGCGATCGCACGATCCACGGCGACGCCCCACCCGCAGAGCAGCACGCCCGTTTGCCCCGTGGCGCCCACGACGCTCGTGCGTCCGATCCGGGTGAGCGCGTCGGCCAGGACCATCGATGCGGTGAGCTTGCCCACGGCGCAGTCCGATCCCACCGTGAGGACCACGCGACCCGCACGCGGCCCGGGCGTTTCCGCGGGCAGGATCGCCTCGTGCGGGACGCGGCGCAGATCCACCAGCTCACGGGCCGCGCGCGCGGCGTGTTCGCGCAGTGCCTCGTCCTCGCTCACGAACACATGCAATCCGCTCACGATGTGCAGGCCGCAGTCCAGCGCGTCGTGCAGCACCGCACGCCACTCCTCCGGCAGCCCGCC
>CAZEPH010000542.1:0-1938 GCA_964514075.1 uncultured bacterium
ACGGATCGCCCACCGCAGCGGAGTCGCCGCGCGACCTCACGAACGAAGGCCCTGCGATTGCGGGCGGCGGTATTGCCGCGCGGATTGTGCGCGGCGTGCGTCTGGGGGCGACGTACGTGCGGGTGCCGGATGGCAACGCGTCGCAGACGGAGGTGGCGTCGGGCTACGCCGACGTCGACGTGCTCGACGCGCTGCGCGCCCGTCCGGGCGTATGGTCAGTGTACGCGGAGTACGCGGGGCGCAATCTCTCGTTCGCCGAGTGGCGCCGCTTCTCGCTGGATCGCGCGCAGCCGCATGCGCTGTACGGCGCGGTGGCGGGCGTGGCGGGCCCGCTTGGCGTGTCGCTGGAGGTGAAGGACTACGCGGGTTTTCGTCTCGGAGTCAACGATCCGCCGTCGCTCGTGCGGCAGCAGACGTACGCGCTCCTCAATCGCGAGACACACGTCGTGGACGCTCAAGACGAGGTGGGACATCAACTCGAGGTGAGCTACGCACTCGGAAACGCGGGGTCGATCGTCGGCAACTGGAGCCGCGGCGACAGCCACGTGAGCGCGGGGCGCGACACGGAACGCGGCATCCGGTACGAGGAGCGGTTCGTCGAGTTGAGCACGCGTCCGGACGGTGCATCGTGGTCGGCGGCGGTCTTCGTCGACGGTTTGCGCGAAGAACTCAAGCAGGAGCGTCGCGAAACGGGCGGCGGCACGTTCACGATCGAGCGCGGCGCGTACTCCGTCTCGGTGGAAGCAGAACGCTCCGCCGGACGCCGCCAGTTTCTCGCCGAGCACTTTCACGACACGTATGCGTCCTGCATCGTGGCGCTCGCGCAGCGCGGGTCGCTCGGCGTGGTGATCGAGCGGTCGGACGATCCGGATTTTACGGACCACGTGGACACGGCGGAAATCGAACGCGCGGCGCGTACCGTCGCGGGCGCGGTCTTCTCGGCGAGCCTCGCGGGGGGACACGAACTCCGTGTCTTCGCGGGCGAGCGACGTGGCGGCCTCGCGTGCACCGCGGGATCGTGCTATCTCGTGCCGGCGTTTCGCGGCGTCGAGGTCGCGCTCTCGAGCCGGTTCTAGTCGTCGCCCTCCGGTGGCGCGACGCGGAGGCGCTTCGTTGACGAACGCCGGCGCTTCTTGTCGAGCCGGGTCGCGACGGACGACTGCGTGGGCGCCGTCGCTCGGCGCGCCTTGCGCGGGCGCGCGCGCCGCTCCAACTCCTCCCAGACGCGCTCGATCGCGCGGTACTTGTTCACGATTTGCGAGCGGCTCTCGGTTGCGATGCGCGTGATGCCGGTCGGCACGTGCCGGACGCGCACCGACGACTCGGTCTTGTTCTTCTTCTGCCCGCCCGGTCCCGACGACCGGTACGCCTCGATCTCGCACTCGAGGGCGAGTCGAGCGAGATGCGGCGGAAGCGATGTGCGCGACATGTGGTGACCTCGGCACGTGTTCGACTAGAGTAGGCGCTGCGGTGGCCGCGCGCGCTGTGCACGATACGGTGCGCCGTGCGTCCCCGCCACAGTGCACTCGTGACAAGGAGCGTTCATGTCTCTTCCGCCGTGGAATGCGATGCATCCGCTGATCGTCCACTTTCCGCTCGCGCTGCTGGCGATCGCGCCGCTGTTTCTTGCGTTATGGCTCGCGCAGCCGGAGAGGTGGCGCTTGTTCGGCACGGCGGCGTTCGTCCTGATCCTCGTGGGGACGCTGGGCGCGATCGCCGCGGCGGCGTCGGGCGAAGAGGCCGCAGAGACGATCGAGGAAAAACTCGCCGCGCCTGCACAGGACATGCTGGAGGAGCACGAAGAATTGGGGGAGACGGTCCGCAACGTGTTCGCCGTTCTCACGGTCGTGTGCGCGGCGATCCTCCTCGTGCCCCGCGGCCGCCGTGTGACGCCGACCACGATGCGCGCGATTCTCCTCGTGTACATCCTCGCCTATG
>CAZEPH010000543.1:0-1928 GCA_964514075.1 uncultured bacterium
GTACACGAACGACCAGCGCATCCTCGATACGCCGCACAAGGATCTCCGTCGTGCGCGCGCCGCGGGGACGTCCATCATCCCCACGTCGACGGGCGCGGCAAAGGCGATCGGGCTCGTCATCCCCGAGCTGGCCGGCCGGCTGGACGGATTCGCCTTGCGCGTACCCGTGCCGGATGGATCCGTCGTCGACCTCGTCACGCAGGTGAAGTCGGCGACAACGAGGGACGCGGTCAACGCGGCACTGAAGAAGGCGGCAGAGACGGCGCCGCTCAAAGGCTTCCTCCAGTACACCGAGTTGCCCTTGGTCTCGTGCGACATCGTCGGCAATCCGCACTCGTCCATCGTCGACGGTCTGTCCACGATGGTGATGGACGGCTCGCTCGTGAAGGTCGTCGCCTGGTACGACAACGAGTGGGGATATTCAAACCGCGTCGTCGACCTGATTCGGATGCTGTAAGCATGCCGGGCACTCTCTCCGTTCGCGCTCTTCCGGCCGCTGGCCGAACCGTCTTGGCACGCGTGGACTACAACGTCCCGCTCACCGCCGACGGCGCCGTGCGCGACGACACACGCATCCGCGCGACGCTTCCCACGCTGCAGTACTTGCGCGATGCCGGCGCGCGCATCGTGCTCATGTCCCACCTCGGTCGACCCAAAGGCAAGCGCGTGGAGGCAATGAGCCTGCGACCCGCCGCGGTGCGGCTCGCCGAACTGCTCGGCCAGGAGGTCGCGTTCGCCGAGGATTGCATCGGCGCAAGCGCGCACGCCGTCGTGAGCGCCCTGCAGGCGGGCGGCGTCGCACTGCTGGAGAACCTGCGATTCCACGCGGAGGAAGAGGCCAACGACCCCGCGTTCGCGTCCGCTCTCGCCTCTCTCGGCGAGTGCTATGTCAACGACGCGTTCGGCACTGCGCATCGCGCACACGCGTCGACGGTGGGCGTACCGGAGCGCCTGCACCCGGCGGCCGCGGGCCTGCTCATGGAAAAGGAACTCGCGTTCTTGGGGACGTTGCTCGAAGGCGCGGAGCGACCGTACGTCGCGATCGTCGGCGGCGCGAAAATCAGCGGCAAAATCGACGTCCTCCGCTCGCTCTTGACGCGCGTGGACGCGCTCGTGGTCGGCGGCGCGATGATGTTCACGTTCGAGCGCGCCCAGGGGCACCCGACCGGCCTGTCGCTCGTCGAGGAGGATCGTATCGACACCGCGCGCGAGGTGCTGGCGGAGGCCGAGACACGCCGCGTCCGCCTCGTCCTGCCGTCCGATTGCGTGGCGAGCACAGCGCCAGACGGGTCCGCGCCGTCCCATCTCGTTTCCACCGGAACACTCACGGCAAACGAGATGGGCGTCGACATCGGGCCGGCCACCATCGAGGCGATCACCTCGCTCTTGTCGACGGCGCGCACCGTGTTCTGGAACGGCCCGATGGGCATCTTCGAGGTCGAGGCGTTCGCTGGCGGCACGCTTGCGGTGGCGCGTGCCCTCGCCGACGCAACGCGTCGCGGAGCCACCACGGTCGTGGGGGGAGGAGACTCCGTCGCGGCGCTGGCGAGGAGCGGTTTGAGCGACGCGGTATCGCACGTGAGCACGGGTGGTGGGGCGTCGCTGGAGTTTCTCGAAGGGCGCACGCTCCCAGGCGTAGCCGCGCTGACGCGAGCGTAGGCGGATGCGCACTCTGCTGGTCGCCGGCAACTGGAAGATGCACGGCCTGACGCGTGACGCGCGGCTGCTTGCCCAGCGCATTGCGTGGGACGCACCAGCGCGTGCAGGCGTGGAGGTCGCGATCTTCCCGCCATTCACATCGCTGTGGACCGTGCGCCACGCCCTCGCGGGAACCCCCGTGGCGCTGGGCGCGCAGGACGTCGCCTGGGAGAAGTCGGGGGCGTTCACGGGCGAAGTGTCCGCGGATATGCTGGCGGATGCGGGCTGCC
>CAZEPH010000544.1:0-1926 GCA_964514075.1 uncultured bacterium
CATAGGCGTCAACCATGGCTACGCCTGAGCATTTCGAGAAGTTGATCGAGTCGTCGCGGCCTGCAGCGTTCGTTTCTTGCGCAGAGGTGGGCGATGAACTTTCGAGCGACGGTGGCCAGATCGTGGACTGACACCGGCAGGAGTGCGGCGTGCAGCGTGTTCCAGGCGAGCGCGGTGCATCGCCAGATCTCGTGGACGTAGGTGTTGCGGTTGTCACCCGTGGAGGAAGCCCGACGGCGAAAGCGTGAAGAACCCGACGAGGTAGGGGGGAAAAAGCTCGCTGTCTGGTTCAGCGAGCCGACGCGACAAGTAGATGGCGAGCATCTTCGCGCATATCCACGATCGTATGGTGTCGTCCTTGAAGTTTGGCAGTTCATCGAGACCGGCGATCGATTTGTCGCGCTTGAAGTTCAGCTCGATCTGCCATCGCATCCGGTACAGTTCGATCAGTTGCGTTGAGTCGAGTCGGGCCTTCGGTGCGGTGGTGAAGAGCACCACGTAGTTGGACAGCTCGAGCATCAACTCGGTGACGTGCTTGCGTCCGTGCTCTCGGATCAGACGCTCGCGCGCTTTCTCGGCCTGCGGGGGTGGCAATCGAACCGCGACGATCCGACCCTGAATGGCTTTTCCCGACGCTGGATGGACCCAAGCGGACCACTCCCTGATCCTGCCGGGTCGACTCAGTTTCGGCAGCAGGGCGCGGACGTCCAGCGGTTGGCCGGTGTGCTTGAAGACCGGCAGGGGTCCGAACGCGAAGCGGATCAGCACGTCGGCTCGATGCGCGACCGCGTGCGCGATGCTGTTGGCGTTGCAGTAGCCACGATCACCGAGCCACAGTTGCCCGGCGCGCATCTCGAAATTGCGCAGTGATTCACCGACCTCCACTCCCGTCACCAGCACGGACACTGGGCGCAGATCAAACAAACGAAGCGCGACATGCAACCGCGCAGTGGTGCCCTTTGCGCCGGGTCGCTGCACGCACGAAGCATCCGTCGCGATCACCTCGTAGCCGGACCATCGTTCCGGCCGGAACATCGACGCGCTCTCGATCGCGGCGGAGAGCATTGCAGCGAGCCAGTCACCCGCCTTGCACATCCACTTGTGAAGCGCCGACGCCGAGACACTCACCAGCCCGATCGCTGCCGCCTGCGCCGTCGTGGCCCGAAGCGAACCGCCAATGGTCACGTAGTGGAGGATCAAACGAAGAAGGACACCGACGTCCGATATCTTCGCGCCCAGATCTGCGCGGTATTCTCTGAGCACACCGTGCTCCGCCGCGAGCGCGCGCCACGTGCTCGGAAGCTTGCTCTCGATGTATGTCCAGTCCCGCTGCAGATCGACCTTGAGTCCCATCCACAGGCTTAGAGCTCAGCAGCGGAAAAAGATCAATCACCTCGATGGTTGACGCCTATGCCCGTGTGGGGCCTGCCCGACCGCCAAGACCGCCCACCGGCCGCCGGCGTTGTCCGCGATAGGCACAAGCCCGGTCAGCGACTCGCTTCGTACAGATCCATGCTCCCCGCACGGTCGCTCGCGAACACCAGCCAGCGAAGGTCCTGCGCGAACCACGGATCGGTGTCCTCGCCGGCCGTGTTCAGCTCGGCGATGGCGACGGGCGGATCCCACGTCGCGGACGCGCGCGGCCTCGACGTGCGATAGATGTCACCGCCCGCCGAGCGCGAACTGAAGAAGTACATCAGCGTGTCGTCGTCGTGCGCAAACGGGCTGCGTTCGTCGGACGGCGCGCGCAATTCGGCGATTGCCGTCGCCACGGCCCACGCGGAGGTCCGCGTCGGCCGCGTCACGGTTCATGGCGTGGACGGCCGTTTCTGGCCAAACGGCACCCCGCCGTCGGGGATGGAGGCCCGCTCAGTCGTCCTGAACGAGCCGCTGGCCCGCGAGCTGGGCGTCGCCGCCGGGTACACG
>CAZEPH010000545.1:0-1922 GCA_964514075.1 uncultured bacterium
CCTGCCGTCGGCGCTGCACCGCACGGCAGCCGAGGAACTCTTCCGCGCGCTCGCTCTGACGCTGCGCCGTCACGTGCTCGACAAGCTCTTCGAAACCGAAGCGCGGTACGAGCGGCAGGACGTGAAGCGTCTCTACTACCTGTCGATGGAGTTCTTGATCGGGCGATTACTTGGCAACAACCTCCTCAACCTGGGGTTGCTGCACGCCGCACAGGAGGCGATCGCGGAGTTCGGCTACGACTTCGCCGACTTGGAAGAAGTGGAACCCGACGCCGGTCTCGGCAACGGCGGTTTGGGGCGCCTGGCTGCGTGCTTCTTGGATTCGCTCGCGACGATGGACATGCCAGGGTTCGGCTACGGCCTGCACTACGAATTCGGTCTGTTCAAGCAGGAGATCCGCGACGGCCGGCAATACGAGCGTCCCGACCACTGGATGAGTCTGCACTCGCCGTGGCTCATCGAGCGGCCGTCGGAGATCGTCGTCGTCCCGGTGTACGGGCGCATCGAGCACGGACACGACCGCGAGGGGCAGTACGCGCCGCACTGGCTGGATTGGCGCGCGATCCTCGGCGTGCCGTACGACATCCCCATCGCGGGCTACGGCGGCCGAACGGTGAACTACCTGCGTCTGTACGCCGCGCGATCCTCCGACGAGTTCGACCTCGAGGAGTTCAACAGCGGCGACTACTTGAAGGCGGTCGACGCGCAACTGCAGTCGGAGTCAATCTCGAAGATCCTCTACCCGTCGGACGATTCCGCGGCGGGGAAGGAGCTGCGCCTCGTGCAGGAGTACTTCCTGGTGGCGTGCGCGGTGCGGGACATCTTGCGGCGGCATCTCACGCGGCATGCGTCGTTCGAGCACTTGAGCGAGAAGGTCGCGATCCAGCTGAACGACACGCACCCGGCGCTCACGGTCGTCGAGATGATGCGCACGTTCCTGGACGAACACTCGATCGCGTGGGACGAGGCGTGGGCGATCACCGAGAGAACCTGCGCGTTCACGAACCACACGCTGCTGCCCGAGGCGCTCGAACGCTGGCCGATGGACTTGCTGGAGCGCGTGCTGCCGCGCCACGCGCAGATCATCCGCGAAATCGACGACCGCTTCACCACCACCGTCGCGCTGCAGTTCCCCCACGATCCGGGGCGAGTGAAGCGCGTCTCCGTGATCGACGCTGCGAGCGTGCGCATGGCGCACATCGCGATTCTCGGCAGTCACTCGGTGAACGGCGTGGCGGCGCTGCACTCGCAACTCATCACGACGCAACTCGTGCCCGACTTCTACGCCATCTCCCCGGAGAAATTCAGCAACAAGACCAACGGCGTCACGCACCGGCGGTGGGTCGCGCACGCGAACCCTGGCCTGGCGCGCTTCATCACGGATCGCGTGGGCGAGCGGTGGATGACGGACTTCTCCGTCATCCAGGCGCTCGAAGAGTGTATCGACGAAACCGGCAGCCAGGACGAATTCCTCGGGGTGCGCCGGGCGAACAAGGAGCGCCTCGCGGCGATGATGTGGCGCACGACGGGGGTGCACGCGGACCCGTCGTCGCTCTTCGACGTGCAGGTCAAGCGCATTCACGAATACAAGCGGCAGCTCCTGCACGTGCTGTACGTGCTGCACGAGTACTCCACGATCGCCGAGGACGGCGTTCAGCCGCCGGTCGCGCGCACGCACATCTTCGCGGGCAAGGCGGCGCCGGGCTATGCGATGGCGAAGCGTCTCATCCACCTCGTGCACCGAGTAGCGAACATGATTCACGCCGATGCGCGCGCGGGCGAGGCGCTCCGCGTGATCTTCGTACCCGACTACAAAGTCTCCGTGGCGCAGGTCATCATGCCCGCGGCCGATGTGAGCGAACAGATTTCCACCGCGGGGTACGAAGCCTCCGGCACGGGCAACATGAAGCTGGCGATGAACG
>CAZEPH010000546.1:0-1918 GCA_964514075.1 uncultured bacterium
GTTTTGCTCGATACCGATCGACGAGGTGTTCGTGCGGCTCAATGTCACCGACACGTCGCGCACGGTGTTGTTCGTCGCGCCGTCCGTGGTTGCCACGTTGAGTATCTGGATTCCACGATCGACCGTTGGCCCGCCCGTCACGGCCAGACTGCGCATCGTGACGAAGTCGGCGCCCACGAGGGCCAGAACCGGCTCGTTCGTCGTGCCGATCGCCGCGGTCGTTGCCCCGTTGCCGCAGTTGCCGCTCTCCGTGCCTCGATGCGTGAGCGTCGCCGTTCCCGACGCAGGTTGAACGGTCACCGTGTTCACGGCTGATGTTCCGGCGATCGGTCCCATCAAGATCGGGAAGACGTTCTGCGTCGAGTCGTACACGGCGTCGGTGAGGCTCAACGTCACCGCTCCGCTCACACCGCGGTGCACGACGTCGGCTACGGCGTCGCCCAAGCTGGTGTACGTCCCACCTGCGCCCACTGTGTACGTCCCACCCGCGAGCACCGCCGGCGCACCCGGCGTGAACCGGAAGAAGCGCGCCGGCCACTTGTTCGAGGTCACCATCCCGTGGCTGACACGCCCCGTTCCCGTGATCGCGTCGAGATAGCGGTTGTCGCCGCCCGTTTGATCCTCGATGCCGATGCTCGCCGATTCCGACGTGGAGGATCCTGTCGCACCCACCGCGCCATACTGGAACTCGATGACGTTCGTCGTCTCGTACAGGATCGCTTGGAAGTTGATCGTGCGGGTGCTGCCCGTGAAGTACGACAGCACGTTCGTCCACTGCACCGTGAAGGTCCGGTTCGGCGCCGTGCCCTGCGTCTGGTAGAGGATCTGCCCCGTCCCCGTCGTCAGGTCATCGTAGTAGGGCGCCAGCGTGGCATTCGGCGCGGTCGTCGTGTACAGGCTGCTGTTCCCATCCGAGTTCGCCGTCGCCGTGAACGACACCCACCCATTGGTGTTGATCGCCAGCGTCGTGTAGTTCGTGCCCAAGTAGTTGAACGTGAACCCGATGGGCACCGCCGTTTGTGTGCCTTGGTCGCCGGTCGCGGTCGAGAGCGTCGCACCGCCGCCGGTCGAGATGGCCGTGTACGAACCCGTGAAGGACGTGCGCGTCATCGCGAGCTGCGCGAAGGCCGCCGGAGCCAATGCGAGGAGCGACACGATGCACGTCACAGAGAACGTCAGCGGACGAGAGCGCGCGAGGACACGAGGCAGCGACATCGAGGACTCCTTCGGGTGACAGCGACTCCGATCGCGGGCCGGCACACCTCTCCGTGCGACGAGCATGCAGGGGAGATTGCATCGACTCGGCATCAGGCGCGCCGGACTCGTGCAGACCGGCGCGTGGGCAACTCTCAATTGTTCAGCATCCGGCAATTCCGCTCGGGCTGTCAACGGCTTCGAGCGTTGGGTGCCCCTCGACTAGTGCCCCGGGGTCAGATCCGCCTTCGTCCGCTGGCTCAAGATGCGCACCTCGTCGCGCCGAATCGTCGGGTCGTCACGCAGGTCCACCTGCAATCCGTAGTGTTCCTCGAGGGCGGCGAGACGCGCGCCCTGGTTCTCGAGCACGAACACCGCGACGTCCGGATGCACGCGCACCTCCACGGCCTTCTCGCCGCGGGCGAGACCGTGGTGCGTGAGCAATCGCTCCACCTTCATCGCCGCCGACGTGAGCGACGGCACCTTCCCCACGCCTCCGCACGTCGTGCAATCCTCGGAGTAGTAGTGGTACAGCGACGGCCGCTCGCGCTGCCGCGTCATCTCCACGAGCCCCAGATCGCTCACGTTGAACGTCTTCGTCTTAGACCGATCGCGCTTGAGTTGCGTCCGCAGGATCTCCAACACAGCGCGTTTGTTCGCTTCGATCTCCATGTCGATGAAGTCGATCACGATGATGCCGCCGATGTCGCGCAGCCGGAGCTGG
>CAZEPH010000547.1:0-1913 GCA_964514075.1 uncultured bacterium
CGGGAGCGTATCCGAGACGAAAACGTGTGATCGTGTCTGCTTGGATGCCGCGCCCGGCGAGATATGCCCGCGCGACCGCACCGAGTTTCTCGTGCGCGAGAGCTTTCTCGTAGAGCGACGTCGCCCGCTCGAGCAACGCGCTCAGACGGCCGCGCTCGCCGCCGTCCCCGCGCAACGCGGGCAACGCGATGCCCGCGCGATCCGCGAGACGCCGCAGCGCATCCGGGAACGTGAGACCCTCGAGTTGTTGCACGAACGAGAACACGTCGCCGCCGACGCCACAGCCGAAGCAGTGGAAGACTTGCCGCGCGGGGTTCACCGTGAACGACGGCGTGCGCTCTTGATGGAAGGGGCACAGGCCGAGCATGTTCGCGCCCGAGCGGCGCAACGTCACGCTCTCGCCCACGAGCGCGACGATGTCTGTCGCCTCCCGCACGCGTTCGACTGCCTCGTCCCGATCCACCGATGCTCCGCCCGTCGTCATGGTCGCCGCCGTCACCTCAGTTCCACCGTGGTGGCGCCGGTGCCTCCTTCCCACTGCGGGGCGAGCTCGTACTTCCGCACCGCGCCGTGGCGGCTCAGCATGCGCTGGATGTGCTCGCGCAGCACGCCGCGTCCCTTGCCGTGGATGATCCGGATGCGCGTGAGCCCGTTCAGCACCGCGCGATCCAAGCAGCGATCCACTTCTTCGACGGCTTCCTCCGGAAGCATGCCGCGAACGTCCAGCTCCTGCTCCACCTCAGGCCGGCTGGGCTCGGCGTCGTGCGCGCGCTCGGGCTCGGGGCGCAGCGGGTCGAGCGGGCGCGGCGCGGCAGCGGGCGCGCCCGCTGCGATCGCGTCCGGTGACGCGAGGTCGCTCGCCGCCATCCAGCCCCGCAGGGCGCCGGCCTGCACCGAGTACCGCCCGTCGCCGTCGGGTCCGCCCATGATCACACCGCGGCAGTCCATTGCGCGCACCCACACGTGACTGCCGACACGCAGGAGCGCGGGATCGATCGGCGGACGCTCCGCACGCGCGGACGCGTGCGAGTCGCCCGCGAAGACCGACACGATGCGGTCCACGTCGTCTTCGATCCGCCGCACGTCGGACTTGGTGCGCGCGGCTTTGAGCTCCTCCTCGCGTGCGCGGAGTTCGCGTCGTGCACGCGCCACGTCCGCGCGCATCTTCTCGCGCGCCTCCGTGCGCGCGGACGCACGCTCGGCGTCCGCGGCGACGCGCGCATCCTGCGCGTGGCGCAGCGCCTCGGCGGCCGCGCGCTGCGCGGCCGCCGCGCTGCGGCGATCGTCCTCCGCCTCGCGCGCGAGGCGCGCCAACTCGCGTGCGAGCGAGTGCGTCGCCGCCGCGTCGGGATCGAGCCGCGCTCGTGCGCGTGCGATCCAGCGCGGCGAGAGCCCCGCGCGCTCCGCCGTATCGAGCGCGTAGCTTCCGCCTCCGGGTCCCGCATGCAGCCGGTACGATGGACCGTTCGCTCCCGCCTCGTATCCCATCGAGGCGAGTGCGACGCCGGACCGGCCGTGCGCGAATGCTTGCAGCGCGGAGATGTGTGTGGTGACGATGGCGTACATGTCGCGTTCCAGCAACTCGTCGATCGTGGCGGCGCCGAGCGCCGCGCCTTCCGCGGGGTCGGTCGCGCCACCGACTTCATCGAGCAGCACCAGGACGTCGCGCCCGCGTTCGTCATCGATGTCCCGCAAGCGTGCAACGTGCGCCGTGAACGTGCTGAGCGACGCTTCGATGGACTGCTCGTCGCCGATGTCCGCGATGATCTCGCGGAACACCGGCAATTCCGTTCCCTCCGCCGCCGCGAGGAACATCCCGGACTGCGCCATCAGGCACGCGAGTCCGAGCGTCTTGAGGGCGACGGTCTTGCCGCCGGCGTTCGGTCCTGTGATGAGCAGCACGCGCGTCGCGT
>CAZEPH010000548.1:0-1912 GCA_964514075.1 uncultured bacterium
CCCTCGGCGTGGATGTACGAGATCTCCTTCAGCTTGAGCGCGCCCTCGAGCGCGACCGGGAAGTTGTACCCACGACCCAAGTAGAGGAAGTTGTTGTGCCGCGCGTACTGCTCGGCGATCGCGTAGATCGAGCGATCGTCGTCGAGAATCTCCTGCATCTTCTCCGGGATCTTCGCGAGCTCGCGCGCGATCGTGCGCCCGTCGTCCGCACTCATCTTGCCGAGTGTGCGCCCGAGGTACAGGGTGAGGATCGCCTCCGTCACGACCTGCGACGTGAATGCCTTCGTGGACGCCACGCCCACCTCCGGCCCCGCGTGGATGTACACGCCGCCGTCGGACTCGCGGGCGATGGTCGATCCCACCACGTTCACGATGCCGAGCGCCTTCGCGCCCTTCTTCTTGGCTTCGCGCATCGCCGCGAGCGAGTCGATCGTCTCGCCGGACTGGCTGATGACGATCACGCAGTCGCTCGGACGCACGACCGGGTCGCGATACCGGAACTCCGACGCGTACTCGACTTCCACCGGGATGCGCGTCATCTCCTCGATCATGTACTCGCCGATGATGCCGGCGTGCCAGGACGTGCCGCACGCGGTGATGATGAAGCGGTCGATGCGCGCGAGTTCCGCGGGCGTCATGTTCAGCCCGCCGAGATGCGCGGACCCCTCGTTCACCAGCAAGCGTCCGCGCATCGCGTTGCGTATGCAGTCGGGCTGCTCGTAGATCTCCTTGTGCATGAAATGCGGGTGCCCGGCCTTTTCGATTTGCGCGAGATCCCAGTTGATCTCGATCACGGGCTTGCTCACTGCCTCGTTGTGCAGGTTCTGCGTGTGGTACGAGTCGCGATGGATCGTGGCTATTTCCCCGTCGTCCAGGTACGCCACCTTCGTCGTGTGCTCGCGCACCGCGGCCGCATCGCTGGCGACGAACATCTCGCCGTCCCCGATCCCCACGAGCAGCGGGCTGCCGTTGCGCGCGCCGACCAACGTGTCCGGCTCGCGGGCGCTGATCACGCCGAGACCGTATGTGCCTTCCACCATGCGCAGCGCAGCGATCACGGCATCCTCCAGCGGCACGTTCTGCGCGAACTTCTCGATCAAATGCGCCAGCACCTCCGTGTCCGTCTCGGTGGTGAACGTGTGGCCGTCGCTCGCGAGCATGCGCTTGAGTGTGTCGTAGTTCTCGATGATTCCGTTGTGGATCACGGCGATCGTGCCGGTGCAGTCGAGGTGCGGGTGCGCGTTGAGATCCGTCGGCGCGCCGTGCGTTGCCCACCGCGTGTGACCAAGCCCCGCGGTGCCGCGCGTCAAAGACGGCGCACCGCCGTTCGCGAGATCGTGGCGCAGGAGGGCGTCCAACTCCGTGAGCTTGCCCGCGCGTTTGCGCACGACGACGCGCGCATCGTCCAACACCGCGATACCGGCCGAGTCGTACCCGCGATACTCCATTCGACGGAGTCCCTCGACGAGGATCGGCAAGCTACTCCGCGTCCCGAGGTATCCGATGATCCCGCACATGCTGCCTCCCTCGACGCTACGCGCGCGCGGTCGCCGCGCCCAGCGCGGACTCCGCAACGCGCACGAGCGCATCCACTGTCTCGCGATCGCGCGCTTCCGCGATCACGCGCACGACCGGCTCCGTTCCCGACGGGCGCACGTGCACCCACGCGCCGCCGACGTCGTAGCGTACGCCGTCCGTGTCGAGCACGCGACCGCCGGGGTGTGCGTGCGTCAGCGCGTGCGTCACAGCGTCGCGATCGAACGACGGCACGCCGGAGAGCTTCTTCTTGACCATGACGTAACGCGGCACGTCGGCGAGCGACGCACGCACGTCGCGCGTCGTCTGCGCCAGTCGCGTGAGAATGAGCCCGATCGCGAGCGGCGCATCGCGCCCGTAGTGCAGCGCCGGATCG
>CAZEPH010000549.1:0-1909 GCA_964514075.1 uncultured bacterium
ACTCGCCGTTGTCGAAGAACGGCGCCGTGACGACCACGTCGCCGTAGCCGTCGCCGTTCACATCGCCGGCCGTGGCCACGGAGTCTCCGAGGTTCGCCCCGAGTTGGTTCGGCTCGAAGATCCACGATGGCGTTTGCAGAATGGGGTCGATCACGATGGGGTACTGCGCCTGCGCGTCGTCGACGGTCAGGGTGATGTGCGCGTCGTCGGTGTCGACGTGGATCGGGAGCCGAACGTCGCGCGCGTCGCGGGCGTACACGCCGCCGTACGTCAACGCGACCGCGCCCGCGTTGTCGACGAAGCGAACCGTCTCGGCTTCCTCGGCACGCAGTCCCGATGCGGTCCACGCACCGCGAATGACGAGCGGCCCTGTGCCGGCGGGAGCGCGCGCGATGGTGAAGCCCTGCTCCACGCCCAGCGGAGAGTTGCGGTACCACTCGGAGAGTCCGTCGTGCGCGAAACGCACGGTCGCGCCAGAGGAGGCAGGTGCGACGGATGGAAGGTCGACGGCGTGGGTGGCGCGTCCCCACGACGCGGTGCGCCACTCCCACGCCCAGCGCATCGCGCCGTCCCGCGGGACGACGCGCACGCCGTCGCTCGTGAACGTGGCCCGCATGTGGTGCACCCGGTTGGGTGCGAAGAATCCGCCCGGAGTTGGCGTCGCCTGGTATTCCACCTGCCGGATGTCCCCGCGCAGGTCCGTCCCGGCCGCGCACATGCCGGCCGAGGAGACGAACGCTGGGGTCAGCCATGCGAGGACGGAGGTCAAGTGACGACGCACGATACGCTTCCTTCCCGGAACGATGTCAGTTACGGAAAGGCGTGGGGGCCTCTCCAGCGTGGCAGCAACGACGTTGTGTTCCCGGGGGGAGAGAATGGGAGTACATTGAGTCTATCTGATTCATTAACCCCGCTGCAAGCGACCGATGCCGCGGGCGACCGACATCCTCTTGCCACGGAAGGGTCTCGCGGATGAACGCACTGGACATCGCAGTGTTGGTGCTGGCCGTGCTGGGCGCCGTACGCGGGTGGATGGGGGGCGTGATCCGCTCATCCCTGTCCCTGATCGCCGTGTTGGTGGCGATGTGGGTTGCAGTGCAGGTCTCTCCGGGCCTGGGGGCGATGCTCCGGCCAATCAGTGGGATGTCTCAGGGGGGGGCGGGGTGGCTGGCGTTCCTCGTCGTCTTGTTCATCGGGATGACCGTTACGTCCTTGATCGTCTCGACGATCTCTCTCGTCGGGAAGATCCTGCCCGACTCCACGCTCGGCGCGCTCGCCGGGTCGTTGCTCGGCTTGTATCGGGGCTTGTTGATCGGCGCGTTGCTGGCGCACGCCGTCCCCGCGATGCGCGGCGCGAAGTGGAACCCGGACCCCACGACCGGATGGGCCGCCGAGTTGGCGCGCAGCGTCGCCGATCCCGTGATCGAACAGATCGTGCCGCCTCATCCCGGCGTGCGCGGCGAGGTGGTTCAGCGCAACAGCACGAGCCGCGAGCGCGCGACCGGCGATTCGCTCGACGAGGGCGACGCGGTTACCCAGTAGAGTCCGCTCGGCACGTCGCGACCGCTGGCGTCGCGGCCGTTCCAGAGAACGGAGTGCACGCCGCTCCTTAGGAGCGATTCGCTCTGCCACACGCGCCGCCCGCGTGCATCGTGCACGTCGACGCGCGCCGCGATTCCGTCCGGCACGACCACGCGGAGAGCGATGGGAGGCGCGCTCGGCGTGGGTCGCGCGGGGAGAAACGCGAGGCGCTCGCGCGAGACGGGGTGCGCGCGAACGGAATCCGCGCGTGCGCCGATCGCGCCGGTCAACCGCGCGAGGGAAGACGCCGACAAGGCCGCCTCCGCGTCCACGCCCGCGACGACGGTCACGAGATCGCGCTCCGTCGTGTTGGCGATCGCGCACGGTG
>CAZEPH010000550.1:0-1908 GCA_964514075.1 uncultured bacterium
AACTCGAAGGCCGCCCGTTGCGACGGGCGGCCTTTCGCGTGGTTGTTCGCCACCGCCGGCATCCGCGTCATTCCACCCACGAGCACAACCTCGTCGATGTCGTCCGCGGTCCACCCGGCGTCGCGCATCGCCTGCTCGCACGGCTTCATGGTGCGCTGCACGAGCGCTTCCGTGAGCTGTTCCAACTTCGCGCGTGTCAGCGTCAGGTTCAAGTGCTTCGGACCGGTCGCATCCGCGGTGATGAAGGGCAGGTTGATCGTCGTCTGTTGCGTGGAGGAGAGTTCGCACTTCGCCTTCTCCGCCGCTTCCTTGAGACGCTGCAGCACCATACGGTCCGCGCGCAGATCGATCGTGTTGTCCTTCTTGAATTCCTCGGCGATCCAGTCGATGACCGCTTGGTCGAAGTCGTCCCCGCCCAAGTGCGTGTCACCGTTCGTCGCCTTCACTTGGAAGACGCCCTCGTCGATCTCGAGCAGCGAGATGTCAAACGTGCCGCCGCCCAAGTCGTAGACCGCGATCTTCTCTTCCTTCTTGTCCTTCTTCTTGTCGAGCCCGTAGGCCAGCGACGCGGCAGTGGGCTCGTTGATGATGCGGAGCACCTCGAGACCCGCGACTCGGCCGGCGTCCTTGGTCGCCTGGCGCTGCGAATCGTTGAAGTACGCGGGCACGGTGATCACCGCGTGTGTCACCTTCTCCCCCAGGTAGGCCTCTGCGTCCGCCTTCAGCTTCTGCAAGACCATCGCGGAGATTTCCGGCGGCGTGTACGACTTGGTCTCGCCGCCTGTGCTGACCTCCACCTTGGCGAGATCACTGCTCGCACCGACGATCTTGTACGGCACGAGCTTCGTCTCGGACGACACCTCCGAAACGCGGCGCCCCATGAAGCGCTTGATGGAGAACACCGTGTTCTCCGGGTTCACGACGGCCTGACGCTTTGCGAGCTGTCCGACGAGACGTTCCCCTTGCGGCGTGAAGGCGACGACCGACGGGGTCAACCGGCTTCCTTCCGTGTTCGTGATGACGACGGGTTGCCCGCCTTCCATGATGGCCACGACCGAGTTCGTCGTGCCCAAGTCGATGCCGATTGCCTTCGCCATTGTCGGGATACCTCCAGGTGCGAAAAAGAAACTGCGGAAGACCGTGACGCCGAAGAGCAGCTTGTATGCCACGCTGCGCACATCGGAACGCACTTCGTAGGTGACTGCGGCGCAATAGCGTAACAGCCAGATTGGCAGCGCTCCCCTGCCGCGCTTCGCGCGGGACGTTTCACATGGTAACGATGCCGATGTCCGGACGTTTCAGGAGGAGACCGTGCGGCCGTACCGGCTCATCTTCCGCCACAGCGTCGTGCGGGAAATGCCGAGCGCCTTCGCAGCCTTCGACGTGTTGCCGTGGTGCACCGAGAGCACGCGCAGGATGTGCTCGCGTTCCACTTGAGCGAGCGTCATGCCGTCGCGGTCACTCTCGCGCGTGTCCGCGGCGAGCAAGCGCCGCTGCAGGATGGCGGGCGGGAGATCGCTCGGACGAATGAACGGAGGATCCGCGAGCACGACCGCGCGCTGGATCGCGTTCTCCAACTCGCGCACGTTGCCGGGGAAGTCGTAGGCGAGCAGGTAGGCCTTCGTGTCATCCGACAACTCGAGCGGGTCGAGCCCCGACTCGCGCACGTAGCGTCGCACGAAGTGCTCCGCCAGCGGAAGGACGTCGTCCTTCCGGTGGCGCAGCGGCGGAATCTCCACCTGCACCACGTTCAATCGGTAGTACAGGTCTTCGCGCAACTGTCCCGAACGCAAAGCCTCCGTGATGGGCTTGTTCGTCGCCGCGAGAACGCGCACATCCACGCGGAGATCGGACTCGGCGCCAACGGGGCGCACCTCACGGAGTTGCAGCACGCGCAGAAGCTTCACC
>CAZEPH010000551.1:0-1906 GCA_964514075.1 uncultured bacterium
ACTGAGCTACATCCCCGCCACAAGGCGCTCCGCGCGGGATTCCGTCCGGGCCGGGCACTGTAGCACAGGGCTTCGGCGGGCGACAACGGTGTCAGCGTGGGCGTGTCTCAGCGCTCTCCGCACGCAGCGAGGCGCCGGCGGAGAAGCGCGCGCTCCGCGGGATGCGGCGCGGCCTCCACCGCGCGCCGCAGATGGGCGCGCGCCGCATCGAGCCGGCCCGCGCGCCGCTCCAACTCTCCCAACGTCGCATCCCACAAGTAGTAGCCGGCCAGCCACGCGGGCGGTCGCATCGCGCGCAACACGGCGAGCCCCGCCTCCGGCCCCTTCCACTCCGCGAGAGCGATCGCGCGATTGAGCGCGTGCAGCGGCGACGGCACGAAGCGCTCGAGCGTTTCGTACAAGCTCACGATCTCGCCCCAGTTCGTCTCGGCGAAGCTCGGTGCGGTGCAGTGCGCGGCGGCGACCGCGGCCTCCGCGTGATACCGCGAAAACACGTCGCCGCGTGCAGATCGCCCGAGCCATGTGAGACCGCGCGTAATGAGCGACCGATCCCACTTGGTGCGATCCTGCTCTTCGAGCAAGAGCAGACCGCCTGCGCCGTCCAGACGCGCGTCGAATCGCGCGGTGTGCAGGTACATGAGCGCGACCAGTGCCTCGCACTCGGGTGACGCGCAGGCGGGATGTTCCGCCAGCAAGTGCCCCAGGCGCAGCGCATCGTCGCACATCTCGCGGCGAATCAAGCGATCGGGCAGCGTGGAGCTGTAGCCTTCGTTGAAGAGGAGATACACGATGCGCAGCACCGCGTCGCGCCGCGCGTGGAGCGCGTCCAACGGCGGTGTCTCGAGCGACGGCCCGAGTTGGCGCAACCGCTCGCGTGCGCGGGACAGTCGCTTCTGCACGTTGTCTTCGCTCGTCAGCAAACGCAGCGCGATCTCGCGCGTGGAGAAGCCGCACAGCACTTTGAGCGCCAGCACGAGTTGACTCTCCGCGGGAATGGCCTCGTCCGCGCACACGAACAGCATGCGCAGTTGGTCGTCCGCGATTTCCTGCTCGAGATGCGTGTCGGGCGGTTCGACGCCTTCGTCCGGCGCGTTCTCGAGCGGCTGCGTGCGCGAACCGCTGCGTCGCAGTTCGTCGATGAGCCTATTGCGCGCGGCGCGGTACAACCACGCGGAGGGATTCGCCGGCGTTCCGCTCTTTGGCCAGGCGCGCAACGCGGCGAGCAGTGCGCCCTGCACCGCGTCTTCAGCCAGTTCCGTGCGATGGAAGCCGAACTCGCGCGCGAGCCGTGCGACGAGCCGAGCGTATTCGTGCCGAAACGTCCGCTCGACCGTCGCACCGCGCTCGTTCATTCCGCGGGGAATCAATATCCGGCGAGCTCGCGCACCTCCACGCTCGCTCCGGGCATGAAGAGCACGGGACACGACTTCGAGATCTCCGCCGCGCGATCGAGACTGGTTGTCTCCAGGATGCTGTAGCCGCCGACGATCTCCTTGGCTTCCATGTACGGTCCGTCCGTCGTCGCACCCTGGCGCACCACCGTGCCGGCGGGCTTGAGCCCGTCGCCCAGGTCGACGATCTCGCTCGCGAACTTCTCCTTCCACGCCGTCCATTGCGCGTACATCTGCTCCATTTCCTCCGGCGAAGGCTGCTCCATTTCGGCCTCGGCGGGGTTGCGGTAGATCAACAGGTACTTTTGCGTGGCCATGATCGGTCTCCTGTAATGGGGTGAGTGAACTGCGCCGACTCATGATGGACGGACGAACCCGCGTGTTTCGGACACCGTCGCGCACACAATTCCGTGCGCGGCCGGTGGAAGAGATGGCGGAGAGAGAGGGATTCGAACCCTCGAGGCGGTTTTAGCGCCTACACGATTTCCAATCGTGCTCCTTCAACCACTCGGACA
>CAZEPH010000552.1:0-1904 GCA_964514075.1 uncultured bacterium
CGCGCGTGCGCTCGTACAACCCGAGTTTCTTCGCGCTCGGGTACATCTCCGCCAACTTGCACCCGCGGGATCAAATCTGGGGTGTGCACACGCTACACGAGGAGCGCTTCATGCACTCGGGCGATCCGGCGCTCTTACACGCGTCGGGCACGAGCACGCGCGTGGATCTCTTCTGGATCGCGGATCGCCGTCCGGAGCTGGCGGGCGCCGGAAGCGCCGTGTACCGGCAATTGGTCAGCGAGAGCGCGCCGATTCGTCTCGCGACGCTGAGCGCGGGCGTCACGTCGTACAGCGACGCGACGATTCCCGCCGGCGGGACCGCGACGTACACCATCCTCACGCGTAACGCGGCGGGTGCCGAGTACACGTACTCCGATCCACTCACATTCACGGCGGGATCCGCGGGCCACACGTGGGGCCCGGTGCAGATGACGACGACGACCGCGACGGATTCCGTGACGCTCACGCTCACCGTGGACGCCGATCCCAACGTGGTTGCTCCCGTGTTGCTGTTCGACGGGGACGCCGATCGCGTGTTCGAGTCGAGCGAGCACTACGCGCTGCGTCTGGTTGGTCCGGGCGCCGCCGGGCGCACGACGTACGCGATTACGATACGCGGCGGCGCGAAGCCGTCGGGCTCGGGCTACGGCTACATCCTGGTCGATGAGAGCGGGAGCGGCGCGCCGTCGCTGCCGCTGCAAGGCAACGGCACCACGGACATCAACAACCGCGTGCGGAGCCAGTTCTACGGGTACTTCGGCATGGATCTCACCGACTCCGCCTGGACCGCCACCGTCGTCGACAGCGTGGACCGCAAGATGGACATCGGCTACAACGGCGTGTTCATGGACGAGATGGTGCCGACCCTTGCGTGGCTCGGATTCGACAGCGCGGTGCTCGGAGTGAGTGACGCACAGTACAAAGACCAGTGCCTGTCGCTCATGAGCCGCGTGCGCGCGGCGATCGCGCCCAAGCCGGTGATCTACAACGGGGCGCCGGACAACGATTTCTACGAGCAATCCGACGCGGCGATGATCGAAGGCTTCGCAGTGGCGCCCTGGCATACGGGCGGGTACCTGCCGCCGGACGCGTGGACCGGCCAGATCGATCAGTCGATGCGCGCGGTGCAACTCGCGCGGAAGGGTGTGCTCACGCTCTTGCGCTGCGATCCGCTCGACATCCCGCATCGCATGTACGGCTTTGCGTCGTTCCTCCTCACGAAAGGGGAGTACGAGTTCCTCAACGTGGGGTTCGAGGACACGACGACCGTGTACGTGCCAGAGTGGGACCTCATTCTCGGCGCGCCGATTGAAACGTATCCCACCGCGTCTTTGTACAAGCGCGGCTCGGGACTGTACGGACGGCGCTTCGAGAAGGCGCTCGTCCTCGTCAACCCGAACGAGTCGAACACGTACACCGAATCGCTTCCGCAGGTGATGTACCGCGTCGATCCGATCGGGGGCCTCGTCCCGGAACTGGGCGGGAATGGCGACATCATCTACACGGCCGTGTCGTCGGTCGTGTTGCCGCCCCGAACCGCGGCGATCCTCCTCGTCTCGACGTCGGGACAGCCGTGACGCCGCGCGCTTGACCGGCACGCACAGCCGCTCCTATCCTCTTCGCGTGCCGACACTCATCTCGCGCGCTTGCGTCGCACTCGCGGCAGGCGCGCTCTTCTGTGCGGGGTTCGCGACCGCGCGCCCTCTTCCGTTCGGTGTCGGCGAGCGGTTGGAGTTCTCCCTACAGTACGGGCCGATCCAAGCCGGAACCGCGGTGCTCACCGTGAGCGGATTGGGCCGCATCGGCAGCGTGCCGTGCTATCACTTCGTCTCGGATGCCCGTTCGAATCCCCAGTTCGATTCCTTCTACAAAGTGCACGACCGGGTGGAGGCGTGGGCCGACAC
>CAZEPH010000553.1:0-1890 GCA_964514075.1 uncultured bacterium
GAAGGACGAATTGCATGCCGTCATCCACTGGCTCACGGGCTACGATGAGCCGGCTCTGCAGCAGCAGATCGACAAGCGGGTGGATTTCGAGACCTTCTTCGCCCAGGCGCCGCGGCTCAACCCGAACGTGTCGAAGATCACCGGCACGGACGTGAAGAACAACGGGATCCGCGTCAACCTTGGTTTCGCTGTCCCGTTCGCCGGCATGTAAGAGCGTCCCGTCTCGACGAAGCAGGACGCGAGGGAGTACGGTTTCACCCGTGCTCCTTCGTTTTCTTTTCCTACTCGGCGTCGCGTGCGCGTACGCACCGGCGCGCGCGGATGACGTCGGCGTCATTGCGGGCCACACGTGGACGCGCAATGAAGTGATCGGCGAAACGATCGCGCGGCCGCCTGAGAGCATCGTCGGCACCGGCCGGTGCTTCACGATCTCGCTTCCCTACTCGCATCCGCTGCGTGGCGCATGGTCGTGGACCGTGCAGCCGACGTCCTACCATCTCGAGTACAAAGGTCCGGCGATCTCCAGCGCGGAGGTGCCGTTCACGCTGCGGTGGAGTGCGCGCGGCGCGCGATGGAGTCCGTTCCTGGAAGCTGGGCCGGGTCTGCACTACGGCGCCGGTCTCTCGCCCGGCGACGAGCGGCGCGCGCACCTCACGCCGTGTCTCGACGCAGGGTTCGGCGTCGTCGGCACCATCGGCGTCCGACGCGTGGTTGTTTCGCTGCGCACGGTGAGCGCCCCGCAGCACGGCGAGTGGGCGCGCCGCGTCGCGTTGCTTGCAGGCATGATGCAGTCGATCGCGCCGCGCGATCGTGGCGCGCCGATGCCGCCGTCTCCCGGCGGACCGCCTCGCGACGGTTCGTTGCTCGGATCGGCGCACATCGCGGGCCTGCGCATCGGCGTTCTCGGCGGGTATCACCATCGGGCATCGGAGGGCGACGTGCGCGGCGACGTCCTGTACGCCGGCGATGACTCCGTCGCAGCGGGCGAGGTCGTCGAGTCCGTGACGCCGCAGGACGGACCAATCGTGTCGCTTGCGCTCGACCTGCTCACAACGTCGCGCGTGTCGCTGTCGCTGCAGCCGTCGATTGCGACGGTGCACGAGACGCATGCGTACTCCGTGAACGGCGTGCCCTTCGCGCGCGAGGAAGGGCGCGCCGTGGTCGTGCGCATCCCGGTGCAGATGCGGATCGGCATCTTGACCGGCGCCGTCCGCCCGTACGTGTCCCTTGGGCCAACGATCCACGCCGACGACATCCAGCGCACGGAGAACGCCTACTTCGTCTCGAGCCGAACACCCCCCTCTCCACGCAGCGACTCGCGTATTGCGTCCGTTCTCGCGGCCGGGGCCCTCGACCCGACCTTCGGCGTGACCGCGGACCTGGCTGGCCACTCCGTCTATGCGGAGGTGCGATCGCTCGCGAGCTATGCCGCGTCCCGTTGGCGCAACGAGTACTCGATCGTCGCCGGCATCGATCTCACGCCTGCGCCGCACACCGCACGACAGGAGGATGCACGATGAGGCTGCGCCGCCTCTGGGCCTGTGCGCTCGCTGGAACGTGTGCCGCGTCCGCCGCGCACGCGGCCTCTCTCGGCGTCGTGGCGGGAATCAACTTCGCGAACGTCAGCGCGGATTCTGTGACGGGATCCGCGCTATCGAAGTCCGGCGCGACCGTGGGCTTGGTGGTGGACCTGGGCATGCCGTCCGGCATCGGCCTGCGTTTTCTCCCCGCGCTCGTGCAGAAGGGCACGACGGTGGATCCCGTGCCGAGCGGGGCAGCCGCACGCGCCGTCGATCCCACCTCGATCGACCTCACGTACATCGAGCTCCCGGTGTTCGTGCGCTTCTCCCTCGGGCGCTCGTCATGGCATCCCTTCGTGAGCGCGGGCCC
>CAZEPH010000554.1:0-1888 GCA_964514075.1 uncultured bacterium
CGCCGCCGACCGCCGACGGCGACCGTCGTACGATCGACGAACGGCGTGTGCAGGTCCACGCCTCCCCCGCTCCCGACGTCGAGGCGGAAGTCGCCCGTGAGGGTGGAGTCCAGCGCGCCGTGCACCACCGGTACGCCGCTGCTGAACGTGAGCGGAATCTCCGTTCCGGCGGTGCGCGGATCGAACGACGACGGATCCGTCAGCGTCATCGTCTCGCGTGCGTAGTCGATCGTGAGCACGAAGCGACTGATGAAATCGTAGCCGAGAACGCCCGCACACTCCCGCCAGAACGCCGGCGCGATGAAGCGGTTGAGCGGCAGAACGATCACCTTCTGCTCCGCGATCTCTACCCCGCCGCCACCGGGGCCGTCGACCCGCAGCGATTGCGCCGTCGCGAAGTGCACGGTGCCCTGCGCGCCGGCACCGCCCACGCTCACCTCGCCGTGTTGATCGAGACCCAGCGCCGCCGCATACGCGCTGTCGAGACACGTCGCACTCGCGCCCGTATCGAGGAGGAACAGCGCCGGCGCGCCGCCGTTCACCGCCGCCGTGACCCACACGTGGCGGGCGCTGTACTCGATCGGTACGACCGCACGGCGCGCATCGTGCCCCAAGAAACGCACATCCGCGCCCGGCGCGCGCTGTTCTGGGAGGAAGAGCGCGCTGTCCGCGCTCGCCTCGACGCGCAGCGAGTCGAGCCGCTGGTCGATCGCGTTGAGCGGCGCCCCGACGATGCGGACCATCGTACGGCGGGGCCGGATGAGCCCCGCGATGCGTGCGTAATCGCTCATCTCCACCGTCGCATCCTGCCCACTCACGCGCGCGGTCATGCGCACGGGCAGGCTACTCGCATGCCCGAACGTGATCGTGCGCGGCGTCCCGACCGGCGGCGTGATGTGCAGCACGTCGAGCGTGTCGTTCGTTGTTCGTGTGATCTCGCGCGCGCCGCCGTGGTCTCGCGCGGCCCACGCCTCGCGCGCGAAGTAGAGTTCCGCGCGCGCGTCATCGAGCTCTTTTCCGTCGAGCCACTGCAGATGGTTGTTCTGATCGATGCGCCAGGCGCGGTCACGCCACGCGCCCTCCCGCAGCGTGAGTGGGCCGATCGCCGTGCGCGATGCGCTCCCCTCCGGCGAGATCCACGCTTCCGACCGTCCTGTCAGGCCGAATGCGCTGAGGCTGATCCAGCTGTGCGTGACGCGCGCGCGCTCCGCCTCCCACGCCGTTCGCCCGCCGACCGAACGGACGTAGCGATCGATCACGAGCTGCGCGTCGGGCGCTACCGCGCCGGGTGCGACGTGTGCCAGCAGCGCGCAGGCAATGATTGCGGTCACGGCGTGGTTCAGGAACCGCTTCAAAGGGCGGAGCGGTCGGGTCGCGGCGGAGCACGAGCGAGGAGGACTCGCGATCTGTGCGAACCGCATTTCAGGACTCTCCATGACGGGAGACACGAGACGCGCGCCGCGTGCGGGCGCGGCGCGCATTCTACACTGCCGCCTCACCGAGGCGCATCAACACGCTAGCGAATCAGCGTGACCCTCCGAGTCGCCGAGACACCTCCGACAGAGACGCGCCACACATACACGCCGCTCGGGAGGGGAACGCCTGTCTCGTTCCGACCATTCCACCGCAGCTCGTGATGTCCGGCGGGCATGCGGCGCGCCACGATGGTCGTGACACGTTGACCCGAGATACTGTAGACAGAAGCGTCGACATGCGTATCGAGAGGCAGATCGAAGCCGATCGACGTGCTGGCGTCGAAGGGATCCGGGCGCGAGCGGCCGAGGAACATCGTCCGTGTCTGCGTCTCATCGGGCACACCCACCGGATGTTCTTCGTGAATGACCGCTATCCCCTCGCTAGCGCAACTAATCCACGGATCGCTATTGGC
>CAZEPH010000555.1:0-1882 GCA_964514075.1 uncultured bacterium
CGCGCACGAGCTCCCTCTCGCCGGTTGGGAGTTGGATGCCGTCGTCGGGGCGTCGCAGAAAGCACTCATGCTGCCTCCGGGCGGCGCGTTCGTCGCCCTGTCGCAGCGTGCATGGGATGCGGCGAAGGCGAATCCGCGCCCGCGCTACTACTTCGATCTGCGTCCCTACGAGTCGCTCGAGCCGGGGAATTCGCCGTTCACGCCCCCGGTGGGCATCTACTTCGGGCTGCACGCCGCGCTCGCGCGCATCGAGGGGGAAGGGCTCGCGATGTTCCAGGCGCGGCATGCGCGCCTCGCGCACGCGATGCGCCAGGGAGCGACCGCCCTGGGCTGTCGTCTCTTCAGCAAGAGTCCCGCGAACATCGTCACCGCACTCGTGCCGCCCGACGGCGTGGCGGCGCGCGACATTCTCAAAGACCTCGAGTCGCGCTACGGCGTGCGCATCGCGCTCGGTCAGGGCGCGTGGAAAGAGAAGATGATCCGCATCGCGCACATGGGCGTGGTGAGCGAGAGCGACGTGCTCATGGTGCTCGGCGCGCTCGGTGCGGTGCTGGCGTCGCGCGGTCACGCGTGTGATCCCTCGAGCGGCGTGGCGGCGGCGCAGAGCGCGCTCAGCGTACCGTTTCCGCACGTGGTGCACGCGTCATGATACGCGTGCTCATTGCGGATGCGGTGGATGCCTCCTGCGCGGCGAAACTGCGCGCGGCGGGCATCGAGGTGATCGAGAACGCCACGCTGGACGAAGCCGGTCTCACGGCGGCCGTGGCCGACGTGGACGGCCTCATCGTCCGTGGCCGGGCGAAGGTGACGCGCGGCGTGCTGGACGGCTCGTCCCGCTTGCGCGTGGTCGTGCGCGCGGGAAGCGGGCTCGACACGATCGACGTGGCGGCCGCGCAGGAGCGCGGCGTCGACGTGCGGAACGTGCCCGGCGGAAACTCCGTGTCCGTGGCGGAACTGGTGTTCGCGTTGTTTCTCTCGCTCGCGCGTCACGTGCCCGACGCGGTCACGCACTCGCGCGCCGGCACCGCGGCGCGCGGCAAGCCGATGGGAACGGAACTCGCGGGCAAGACGCTGGGCATCGTGGGATGCGGGCGCATCGGGCGCGAGGTCGCGCGCCGCGCGGGGGCGTTCGAGATGCGCGTCATCGCTGCCGATCCCGCGCTCGCGTCCGGTGATGCGGCGTCGCTCGGCATCGAGCTGATGCCGCTCGCCGACGTGTTGCGCGCCGCGCACGTGATCACCGTGCACGTGCCGCTTCTCCCGGCGACGCGCGGTTTGCTCGGACCGAGTGCGTTCGCGCTCATGCAACCGGGCGTCTTGCTCGTGAACGCCGCGCGCGCGGAGGTGCTGGATCACGACGCGTTGCTGGGCGCGCTGGTCGACGGACGCGTGGCCGGCGCCGGACTCGACGTGATCGACGCGAATGCGCCGGCCGCGCCGCAGCTTCTCGCGCACCCGCGCGTGTACGTTACGCCGCACCTGGGCGCGTCGACCTCCGAAGCGCAGCGACGCGTCGCCGAAGCCGCGGCCGACTTGGCGATCGAAGTGCTCACGCTCGCGGGTCCGCGCGTGTAGTATACGCCGCATGCCAGTCACGATCGTGGTGGGCGCCCAGTGGGGCGATGAGGGAAAGGGCAAGATCGTCGACCTGCTCGCCGAACGCGCGCAGGTCGTCGCGCGATACGCCGGCGGCCCGAACGCCGGACACACGATCGCCGTCGGCGGTCGCACCATCGTGCTGCACAGCGTTCCCTCGGGCGCGCTGCGGGACGGTGTGGAGTGCGTGATCGGCGCGGGAACCGTCGTCGATCCGGTCGTCTTGTGCGAGGAGATCGCGACCGTCGAAGCGCTCGGCATCGCGCTTCGCCCGCGGCTCCGCGTG
>CAZEPH010000556.1:0-1875 GCA_964514075.1 uncultured bacterium
GTCGCTCGAGAACAATCCCGAGGACGACGCGTATTTCGATTTACCCCCCGTGAATGCGACCGGCGCCATTCTCTACGTCGGGTTCATCCGACCCTTGAAAGGCGTGCACACGCTCGTGGATGCGTTTGCACGCATTGCCCCGTCGCGACCAGGGCTCACGTTGCGTCTCGCGGGCGGCGCGTCCGATGAGTCGTATCGCGCAATGCTCGAGGAGCGCGCGCGTGCGGCCGGTGTAGGCGATCGCGTTGCGTTCCTCGGGTTCGTGTCCGAGGACGCGGTGCGCGAGGAGGTCGCGCGCTGCCAGATCCTGTGCCATCCATCGCAGCAGGAGAACTCCCCCGTTGCCGTCTTGCAAGCGATGGCTGCGGGGCGCGCGATCGTTGCGAGCCGTGCGGGCGGCGTGCCGGGGCTGATCGATCACGAGCGCACCGGCGTGCTCACGGACATCGGGGACGTGGATGCGACGGCCGCAGCGCTCGCGCGGTTTGCAGATGATGCCGACACGTGTGGGCGCTTCGGCGCCGCGGCTCGCACGGAAGCGAACACACGGTTTCGCCTGGCGAGAGTGGGAGATCAATTGCTCGCTCTTTACCGCTGCGCCACCGGCGAGACCTGATGCGCGTTACGTGACTCGACTCTCAGGCCGGCCGATTCACGTCGACAGCCTCATCGGCCTCGCCAGGTTCAGCACCACACGGCTACCGCACGACGTCTCGCGACACCTGATTCGCCCCGCGCATCACCGCGCGCGCCGGCACGCCGACGACCGTCACTCCCTCCGGCACGTCGGCCACGACGAGGCTGTTCGCACCGACCACCGCGCCGCTCCCGACGCGCAGCTTCCCCGCGATGGTCGCGTTGGGCCCGACGAATATCGAATCCCCCAACTCCGGCACGCCTGCCACCGCGCCCGTTCCGCCGAGACCGATCGTCGCGCCGTTCATGATCGACACGCGCGTGCCGATGCGCACGTCCGGATTGATCCAAATGCTCCCGAAGTGTCCGAAATACAATCCGGGGCCCGCATCGCAATGGCGATCGATGGAAATCCCGGTGAGCAATCGCAACACACGAAACATGACTGCATGCACGACAAGCACAACCTGCTTCACAACCGGCACGCGGCACTCGACCGTCGCCCATCGCCCGACGCGATACCAGAAGATCACCCAGTACGGCTCCTCCAGCACGGCCACGCGGAGTTTGCGCAGAGCGGACTGACGAGGATACCCGGGCGACA
The DNA here is from genome assembly GCA_964514075.1 of uncultured bacterium. Taxonomy (GTDB): domain Bacteria; phylum Eisenbacteria; class RBG-16-71-46; order CAZEPH01; family CAZEPH01; genus CAZEPH01. The sequence continues at coordinate 1,241 of CAZEPH010000556.1, forward strand.
ATTCGAGATAGCGATCGAAGTCCGCGCGCAGATTCCGCCACTGTGAGGAAGGAGCGCCGGCGCTCACGACGATGCAGCCGCCTTCTTCCGCCGGATCATGTCCGCGATGTGCCGCACGGTCTCCAAGTTCTCGGGCACGACCTCGTCGTCCAGCAATTGCACGCCGAACGACTCCTCCAGCCACAACACGAGTCGCATGATCGCGAGCGAGTCCAGCATGCCGGGACCGAGCAACGACTCGTCGTCCGCAAGCGAGGCGAGTTGCTTGTCATACAGAAGCTCCGTCATCACGTAGTCGCGGATCTGACGTTCAACGTCCATTCGGGTCGTGTCCTCCGTTGGCATTCCATTCGTCGGTGAGGCGGCGGCGATCCACCTTGCCGCTCGTCGTGCGCGGGAGCGCGTCGCGCACGTCGATGCGCTCGGGCACCATGTACGGCGGCAGTCGCTTCGCGGCCGCCGCGCGCAGCGCGCGCGGGTCGAGCGCCGTGCCGCTCACCGGCACGACGACTGCACCGATCACCGCGCCGTGTTCGGCATGGGTCGCGGCGACGGCGACCGCTTCCGCAACGCCCTCCGCGCTCGCAAGCACGGCTTCGATCTCCTCCAACTCCACGCGGAATCCGCGCACCTTC
>CAZEPH010000557.1:0-1861 GCA_964514075.1 uncultured bacterium
GGTCAGCGCGAAGGGCACGCAGTGAGCGCACGCACGAACGTCCTGCTCGTCGACGCGGATGCGTCGGTCGTGGAGGCCGTCAAGCGCGGCCTTCAACACGAAGAGCGCGCGCGGTTGCTCGTGGCCGACGGCATCGAAAAGGCGGCAGCGCTGTCGCACCTCGCGCCGCCGGACCTTCTCCTGGTGCGGCACGGTCTCGCGAACCTGGATACGACGACGTTCTGCCGCCGCACGAAGGCGAACCCGGAGTTGCAGGGCGCGTTGCTCGTGCTGCTCACGGACCCGCGCGTGGCGCCGCTCACCGCGGACCTGCTCGCGCTCGGTGTGGATCACGGGCTGAACTTGCCGCTGCGCACCGGCGAACTGCTTGCCGCGTACCGACTCGCCGAACGAATTGCAGCCCTGCGCGTGGACATGCGCGCCACGCGCCTCGAGTTGAAGAAGCTGCGCCGCACGCAGACGCGGAACATCGAGCAGATGCAGTCCTTCTTGTCGATGATGCTCGAACGCGGCGTACCCGGCGCGCGTTTGCGCGGCGAACGCATCGCGCAGATGGCCGCGCGCATCGGCGCGCGCTTCGGTATCCCGAAGAATCTCATGCGCGACCTGGACGTGGCCGCGCGCTTGCACGAACTCGGACGCGTGATGGCGTCGGACGAGACCGGCGCGTGGCGCGACGAAGCGCTCGCCGTGGATGACGCGTCGTGGCGTTACACGCAGGACTCGAAGGTCGTCATGCTGCAAGTGCACGGCCTGGAGGACGCGGCGGACATCGTCGGATCGATCTACGAGAACTGGGACGGCACAGGGCATCCGCACCACCTGCAGCGCGGGCAGATTCCCCTGCGCTCGCGCATCCTGCACGCGTTGATCGACTACGTGCACATGTGCGAGAAGGGCGCGGGCGACTACGCGATCACGCGCATCAAGGAGCAGGGCGGGTCCGTGTACGATCCGCTCGTCGCCGCGCATCTCGAAGCCGTGATCACCGGCGGGGAGGTAACGGGCGACGCGGACGCGACGGCGCTGCGCGTGTCGACGATCGCCGTCACCGACCTGCGCGAAGGCATGATCCTCGCCGAGGACTTGTATACGGACAGCGGTCTCAAGCTGCTCTCGCGCGACACGGTGCTGACGCCGCACACGTTGGAGGCGATCTGGCGCCGGCATGGCTTGGAGCCCATTCACCAAGGGGCCGCGATTCATCGCGCCAGCGCGTAGCCGCGTGTTGTAGTCTGCACAGTCATGAAACAGCTGCTCTGGATTGTCGCGGCTCTGCTCTCGTGCGTCGGCGCGACCGCCGCGCGCGCGCACGATCACTCTCCCTCGACCGCGCCCTCCTGAGGCGGCTGACCCGGAGAGGGCGCACCGCTCCGGGGGAGCGGACTCGACACGCAGTGGCACACGTCGGTGCGATACATCGACACGGGACTCGATCGCCCGCGGTGGCGCGCCACCGCAACGTATCGCATCGTTCCGCGCGTGCAGATCGGCGCCGAGTACAATCCTGCGGCCGGTGAGTTCGCGCCGCTGGCGACCGTGTTTGTCGTGACGGAGACGCAGCGCCGACCCGCGTTCTTCCTCGGCACGAGTTCCGATCGCATCGGGTCGCCCGAGGGCACGCAGAGCTACTACGGCACGGTCTCGAAATACCTGCCCGCCGTCCACGCATCGCCGTACGTGAGCGTGAATTACTCCGAGTGGGACAGCGGGTGGAACGTGCCGTGCGGCGTGAACGTGCAGCTCGGACGCGGCTTCTCGTGCCAACCGATGTTCGACGGGGATCGCGCGCACCTGCTGGCGACGTACTCGACGGCGCGCGTCAGCACCTCGGTGATTTGGGCGTGGTACGAGAGGGCGG
>CAZEPH010000558.1:0-1858 GCA_964514075.1 uncultured bacterium
GGACTGGATGCGGCGTCGCGCGCGCGGAACGGCAGCGTCACTCCAGGGCAACGCGGCACTGCGCGAAGACGGCGCCGCTCGCGTTACGTGTGCCGGCGTCCGACCCCCGCGGCCGCGGGCGTCATCTCCGCCGCCGTCTCGGCCGGCGCATCCGCGGGGTGCGACACCGGCATCGGTCCTAAGTACTTCTCGAACCAATCGCGCGTGCGGCGTTGGTGATCGAGACGTCGTGACGGCGTGCCGCCGCGCGTGAGACCGTGGCTGTCCTCCGGGTACCGCACGAACTCCACGGTGCGCTTCATGTAGCGCAACGCCGTGTACAACTCCTCCGCCTGTGCGATCGGACAGCGATGATCCTGCTCGCAGTGCAGGATCAGCAGCGGCGTGTGCATGTCCGTCACGTAGGTAATCGGCGAATGCTTCACGAGGATCTCCGGGTTCTTCCACGGCAGCGATCCCCAATACCATTCGGTGAGGTAGCCGTAGTCGGAGCATCCCCAGTCGCTGAGCAGGTTGCTCAAGGAGCGCATCGTCACGCCCGCGGCGAAGCGGTTCGTGTGGCCGACGATCCAGTTCGTCATGTATCCGCCGTACGAGCCGCCGCCCACGCCCATGCGCTTCGTGTCGATGAACGACCAGCGCGACATCTCGTCGGCGACGGCCATGAGATCGTCGTAGTCGACGGTGCCCCAGCGGCCCTTGATCGAACTGGCGAACGCTTCGCCGTAGCCTTGTCCGCCGCGCGGGTTCGAGTACACGACCACGAAGCCGCGTGCGGCGAGCATTTGGAATTCGTGCATGAACGTTGTGCCGTACATGCCGTGCGGTCCGCCGTGAATGTGCAACACCGACGGGAGCGTCGCATCGACGCTCACACCCGTGCACGCCGGCGGACGCAACCGCCATGCTTGAATCGGACCGCCGTCGCCGCGCACCTCGAACTCCTCGACGGATGCCAGTTCGATCTCCTCGTCGATCCACGCGTTGAATTGCGTGAGAACGCGACGCGTGCCGGTCGCGCAATCCATCGAGCAGATCTGTCCGGCCGACGACGGGTGCGCGAGCGCGAATGCGATACGGTTCGCGCTCGCGGAGAGCGTGAAGTCGTAGGCGTCCTCCGCGGGCCCGGTGAGCGCTTCGGGTGTGCCGCCCGCGCTGGGCACGCGATAGATGCGCGTCGCACCGCGGTCGCTCGCGAGGAAGTACAGAGTGGATCCGTCGGCGGACCACTCGATCGGGTGGTTCCAGCCGCCCTTCAGATCGCCGATCAGCGAGTTGATGCAGCTGCGATCGAAGTCCGGCGCCACCGCGCGCGCGGCGCCGCCGCTCGCGGGCATGATGAACAGGCGCATGTTCATCATGCCGCCCGCCTCCTGCGGCTCGCTGTGCGCGAGGAACGCGATGGACGCGCCGTCCGGCGAGTACGTCGCCTGCTCCGAGGGACCGGGGTCGTGCGTCAGCTGCTCGATCGGCCCGCCGTTCACCGGGACGCGGAAGATGTCCGTCCACGCTTCGTACCACTCCGCGTCCTCGATGCGCGCGGCCGTGAACGCGATCCATTTGCTGTCGCTCGACCACGCGATCGAGCGGTCGTCCGCGTCGCCGTCGGTGAGCTGGCGCGGTGCACCCGCGGTCGTCCCGTCGATGGGCATCACCCACACGTGCTGGCGCTCCATCGGGAGGAAGCCCTTGCCGTCTTCCTTGTAGTGGAGTCGCGTGACGTGGCGAAAGACGGGCGCCTTCTTCTCGTCCTTGTTCGCGCCCTGCTTCTGCGGGTCCTCCGGCTTGGGACGGAACGTGTATGCGATCATCGTGCCGTCAGGCGACCACATCATCTCGTCGATGTCGCCCTTGAGCG
>CAZEPH010000559.1:0-1852 GCA_964514075.1 uncultured bacterium
CGTGTGCACCTCCGGCGGCGCGCGCATGCAGGAGGGCATCCTGTCGCTCATGCAGATGGCGAAGACCTCCGCGTTGCTCGCGCGGATGGCGGCCGCGCGCGTGCCGTACATCGCGGTGCTCACGCACCCGACGACCGCGGGCGTGTCCGCGAGCTATGCGTCTCTGGGAGACGTGATCGTGGCGGAGCCAAAAGCGCTCATCGGTTTCGCGGGACCGCGTGTGATCGAGCAGACGATCAACCAAGAGTTGCCGCCCGGTTTTCAGCGGTCCGAGTTCATTCTCGATCACGGACACCTCGATGCGATCGTTCCGCGCGATCACCTGCGCGCGCACATCGCAACGCTTCTGTGGTTCTTCCGCACTGCACCCACCGGGTGGACCGCACCCACGATCGATCCGATCCCCGAAGCGGCGCCTTCTCTCGGAACGTAGCTCACCCGATGCCGCAGGCCACCACGTCGTACACCGCATCGCTGCAGCGACTGTATGCGTACGAGCGCACCGGCATGCGTTTGGGGTTGGACGGCCCGCGCGCGCTGCATGCGGCGGTGGGACACCCCGAGCGTGCGTTTCGCACGCTGCAAGTCGCCGGGACGAACGGCAAGGGAACGACGGCCGCGTGCCTGCACGCGATCCTGCGCGCCGCCGGCATCCGGTCCGGGCTGTATACGTCTCCGCACTTGATCGACTTCAGCGAACGAATGCGAGTGGACGGGCGCGCCGCCGCGCCGGCGGCGATCGAACGGCTCCTGGAGCGGCTCGCGCCGATCGCCGAGGCCCAGAACGCGTCGTACTTCGAAACCGTGACCGCACTCGCCGCGCTCGTGTTCGCGGAGGCGGAGGTGGAGATCGCGGTCGCGGAAGTGGGTATCGGCGGACGTCTCGATGCGACGACGGTGTGGCCGGCCGCTCTCGGAGCGATCACCGCGATCGACCTGGATCACATGCACATTCTCGGGTCCACGCTGGAGGAGATCGCGCGGGAGAAAGCGGGGATCGCCCGCGAGGGAATGACGGTGATCGTCGGCGAAGCGCGACCCGCGCTCCAGCGCGTGATCGAGGACGACGTACGCGCCCGAGGCGGCGAGTGCGTCGTGGTGGGGCGCGACGCGGACGTGCGCGTGGGCGAGGAGTCATTCGAGTGCCGGCTTCCCGACAGCCGCGTGCTGCGCGACGTGCGCACGAGTCTTCGCGGCGCGCACCAGGTCCGCAACGCCGCTGTGGCCGCTCTCCTCGCGCTGCACGCGGGCGACCCGCGCATCACGGAGCAGAGCGTGCGCGACGGACTCGCGCGCGTGCGATGGCCCGGCCGCGCGGACACGCTCACCGTACGCGGCGTGCGCGTGATGCTGGACGTCGCGCACAACCCCGCGGCCGCAGCACGGCTCGCGACGACGATCGCATCCGAGCGCCCGATCGTGGTGCTCGGGATGCTCGAGGACAAGGATGCGGACGGCGTGGCGGGGGCGCTCGCTCCCGCGACCGACGGCGCCGTCATCACGCAACCGGAATGGAAGCGCGCGCTGCCCGCCGACGCGCTGGCGCGCGTCTGGCGTTCGGCCGGCGGAACGGTGCTGCACGTGGAACCGGTGCTCTCTCGTGCGATCGACACGGCCCTCGCGCGCGCGGCAGACGGCCTGCTTCTCGTGACGGGCTCGTGCTACACTGTCGGCCACGCACTGCCGTATCTCGGTGTGCACTCCCTCGACGTGATCTGACGTTCACAGCCTGCGCCCCCTCAGGAGGAGACGAGCCAGAGTGGCGACCGTTCAGTTGAGAGGTATCGCGAAGACCTTCCCGAAGTCCGACACACCCGCTCTGCGTCCCCTCGATCTCGACATCCCCGATACG
>CAZEPH010000560.1:0-1845 GCA_964514075.1 uncultured bacterium
GGGTCTCGCCAAACCCGACGGTCTCACGGTGCTGGACGTGGACGGATTCCGCGAGGTGTTTTGGCCGCGCCCCGTCACCGACCTGTTCGGGGTGGGGGAAAAGTCGGGACGTGCGCTCGGTGCGATCGGCATTCGCACGATTCACGATCTGGCGCACGCGTCGACGCACGTGTTGCGGACGGCGTTCGGATCGGTGGCGCCCGGACTCATTGCGATGGCGAACGGCCACGACGACGCACCCGTCACGCCGGCGGAAGAGGCACCCGCGGCCAAGTCGATCGGCCATGAGTACACGCTGGAACAGGACGTGCGTTCGAGCGAGGTGATATGCGGACACATCACGCGCCTCTCGCAGATGGTGGCGCGACGCATGCGCATCGCCCAGCGTGCTGGAACGATCGTCACCGTGAAGATTCGCTACCCGGACTTCACCACGATCACGCGGCGGCATCGCTTTCACCAACCGACGAGCGACGACAAGCGCATCGCCGCGGAAGCGTGGCGTCTCGCACGCGACGCAGTGACCGGACGCTCGGTGCGCCTGCTTGGTGTGAGCGTGAGCGAACTGATGGCGGAAGGAGAGGTGTCCGGCGACTTGTTCGCCGCGCCGGAGCGCTCCCGCCGGATGAGCAAGGTGCTCGACGCGATGCGCGACCGTTTCGGCGAAGACGTCATCACGACCGGCGACGTGCTCGCCATACCGAACGACCGGCGTACCGTTATTCCACCGGGCGATCCGCGGCGACTGTCGTCGGAGTACATGTCCGCGAACGCGCGCGCCAGCGTTGCGAGCGTCGCACCTCGCGCACGGAGATCGCAGTGAACCCGTACACGGGCAGCCTGTTTCCGTCGGAGCGCCCGCGCGAGCGGGAGGTCCTGCCGCTCGGCATTCGCGTCGGCACCTCCGGCTACGACTTCCGCGACTGGGTCGACGCCTTCTATCCGCGCGGATTGCGCAAGGATCAACACCTCGAGTTCTACGCCGAGGAATTCGACTGCCTGGAAGTGAACACGACCTACTACGGCGTCCCGAAGGCGCACGTGCTCGAACGGATGGCGGACCGGACGCCGGAGGACTTCGCGTTCGTCGTGAAAGCCAACGCAGTGCACACGCACGACCGCGCGGAGGACGCGGCGCTCGACGACGCGTATCGCGCCGCGTGCGCGCCGCTCGTGCGCGCCGGGAAATACCGCGGGACGATCGCGCAGTTTCCCTGGAGCTTCCGCAACACGGATGATGGGTGGGACTACCTGCGCTCGCTGCGAGCGCGATTGCCCGACGGTCCCGTGTTCGTGGAGTTTCGCCACGTCTCTTGGGCCGATGCGTCGACGTACGAGCGCCTTCGCGAAGCCGGGCTCGCGTTCGTCGTCGTGGATGCGCCGCGCATCGCGTCGCTCATGCCGGCCGTCGAGGAGATCACCGCCGCCGACGCATACGTTCGCTTGCACGGACGGAACGGGCGGGACTGGTGGCGCAGCGCCGCCGGGAGCGATCGCTACAACTACGACTACTCGCCGGTGGAATTGTCGGAGTGGGGTGCCAGGATACGCACGTTGGCGGCGCGCGCGTCCCGGACGTACGTGTTCTTCAACAACTGCCACGCAGGGCAGGCAGCGAGGAACGCCAAGCTTCTGAAGAGGCTCCTCGCCGCACCGAGCACATAAGCCAGGTCGGACTTTGTCGGTGGGGGATGCTAGCGTCCGCTCACTGCACAAATGGGCATACCGTGGAGGCCGCACATGATGACGCAACGGATGCACGCAGCGGAATCGCGCGACGCGCAACACGCACACGAACGCCTCGTGCTCGACGGCGCGCGTCGCGGAACCATCGTTCTGTTCCCG
>CAZEPH010000561.1:0-1844 GCA_964514075.1 uncultured bacterium
CGGCGAGTCGCTGCAATCGCCAGGTTGCGCTGATGATGCGCTGGACCAGGATCAGCTCCATGGGGTCCTGCGGACAGAGCCGCTGCAGCAGGCCGCGTGTGAGCGCGGCGAGCGCGTCGGGCGATTCGCCGGGGAGGACTTCGCATTTGCAGAAGATTCCATGCACGAGTGCGTTGAGGCGTGACTTCTCGGCGCCGACGGGAGTTCGCGGGCCGGTCGAGCGGCGAGCGTTTTTGCGATTGGCCTTGAGCTTTCTGGCGGTGACGCGCATGGAATCCCCTTCATTGCGGAGTGACGGGCCCGCCGCGCGCGGCGCGCGACAAACCGAGTTCTATATCCTAACATAAACCAAACAAAAGTCAAGTTTAGAAGTAGAACTTTCACCCAGGGCAACCGCATTCTCGGCTGATAGGTTAGATTCGTGACTTTTCACGCCTGCGGAGCGGGCGTGGGGAGGTCACGGATGGCGAACTCAATTCGGGAACACTTTGCGGACCTTCCCGATCCGCGGCGGGCGCAGGGCAGGCGTCACCGGCTCTCGGACATGATCGTGATCGCGGTCACGGCGGTGATTTGCTGTGCCGACAGTTGGTCGGATGTGGCAGACTTCGGCGAGGCCAAACGCAAGTGGTTCCAGACGTTTCTGGACCTGCCGCACGGCATCCCCTGCACGGACACGTTCGAGCGTGTCTTCGCGCGGCTCGATCCAGAGGCATTCGAGCGGTGCTTCATCAGCTGGGCTGAAGCACTGGCCGGACGTTCGCGCGGGAAACTGGTAGCGATCGACGGGAAGAAGATCCGCCGCAGCTTTGAGCACGCGTGGGATCATTCCACGGCCGCGCATCTGGTCAGCGCGTTCGTGCACGAGAACGCGACGGTGCTGGGCCAACTATCGGTCGACTGCAAGGAAAATGAGATCGTCGCGATCCCCAGACTGCTGGAGTTGCTGGACCTGACGGGGGCGACAGTGACGATCGACGCGATGGGCTGTCAGAGCGAAATCGCCCGAAATATCGTGCAAGGCAGCGGGGATTACGTGCTGTCGGTCAAGGAGAACCAGCCGGCGCTGCACGATGCGATCAAACGCAATCTGGACGAGATGATCCTGGAGAACTTCGCCGACGTGCGACACGGGTTCGTGCAAACCGTCGATGGCGATCACGGACGCATCGAGACGCGGCGCGTGTGGGTGACCGATCAACTGGATGGCTGGCTGGACGATGAGCAGCGTGCGCGATGGGCCGGGCTGAAATCGGTCGCGGTGGTCGAAGCGGTGCGTGAGGTGCCGCTGAAACCGACGAGCAGCGAGCGTCGTTACTTCATCTCCAGCCTCGCCGGCACCGACGCGTCACGCATGGCCCAGATCATCCGCGGGCACTGGTCGGTGGAGAACAAACTGCACTGGGTTCTGGACGTGAGCTTCGCCGAGGACCAGGCCCGACAACGCAAGGATCACAGCGCCGAGAACTTCAGCCGGCTGCGGCGGATCGCGTTGAATCTGCTGCGTCGCGAGACGACCAAGAAGCGAGGGATCAAGGGCAAACGCCTCAATGCCGCCTGGGACCACGATTACCTGCTGAAACTGCTCGGGGGTTAGAATGCGGTTGCCCTGGGTGATAACGGGTATCTGTACAAATTTATCTTGTTTTAGGCTGCCGGGTTGGGTATACTCGCGCCCGCAACCTGATGACTGCATGTTCGTGCGTTCGTCGGCGCGCCGGCAACACGCGGCAGCCCGGTCATCGGTCACTCGGCCACGCCGTGTGTTGCCTGCCGGGGGGCTGCAGTCGACCGGTGCCCCGCGCACGTCCAACGCCGCCTCGTCGCGCCTCCGCACATCGGAC
>CAZEPH010000562.1:0-1835 GCA_964514075.1 uncultured bacterium
GGAGACGCTCCGATCGCCACACCGGTGAACGTCTGGTTCACGTGCATCGCGTTGTATTGCTCGCCGTACGTGCTGAAGCCGACGACGTTGTTCTCGGCGAACAAGCGCCCGAGCGCCTCGCGCAGGCCGCGCTGGTCCATCTCGATGCTGCGGAAGAGGCAGTCGCAGCCAAGCACGATTTGTGGCGGGCCGATTTCCTCGCGCAGGGTGCGAAACAGCGACTCGAGATCCGCGGCGATGTCTGTCGGTTCCGCCACGGTGAGCACGATGCCTTCGTCGATTGCGCACGCGAACGTGATGCTGCCGTCCTCGTTGGCGGTCATGATCGAGCGCACGTAGTCGTCGCCGCCCATGCGGACGACGACGGGATGCGTGGCGAAGACCGTCGGGGTGAGGTCCGCTTGCGCTAACCCGACGAGGCGCGCGTACTCCTCCGCTGCAGGCAAGCCGTTGATCTCGATCACGCGGCGCGTCGCGGGTTCGGCCTGCGTGACGACCATCTTCACGTTGGTGGGGATAAAGTGCTGCGTCTTGAACACGCGGAACGGTGCGGCGGTGTGGATGAGCGAGAAGACGGCGGCGTCGCGACGAAAGCGGCCGTTCGCATATACGTGGGTGGTTTGGAAGTTCACGTTGTCCGCGGCCGATCCGCCGAACAACTGAATGCCGCCGAGGCGCATGTGGATGGCGGCGGTGACCAGCTCCTCCTGCACCGAGAGGCCGTCGATCAAGAGGAAACCGAACGCGTTGGATCCGCTCGCCGTGATGCCGCGCCGCGCGAGGTCGTCGAGCACGTCGTACGCGGCTTGTTCACCGCGCGCAAAGTCGAAGTGTTGCAGGTCGTCGATCACCGTCGTCGCCACGCTCACGGTAGACGAGGAGAGGCTCACGCCGGTGAGCGATCCGTTCAAGTATCCGGCGGGAGTGATCTCGCCCGCCGTCGTGCAGCCGATGAGGGGCGTGTCGCCGAAGCGACGGGCGAGCGCCGCGCCGAGTGCGTCCAGGTCGTAGTCGGGGGCGCAGTAGAACAAGACGAGAGCGGTGTCGGGTTGGTTCAGCGCGTCGAACAACTCGGCGGCGGCGGTCTCCGGATCACTTGACTGGGAGACCCCGCGTCGAATCTTCAAGTTATCTTGCGTCAACATGTTGTGCCAGATCCCTCCTGCTAAATAAGTACGTCCTCCCCAGGAATGATCGGTCGCTCTCGGCGTGGTCTAGAGGCGGTCAGTCGACGCGGCGGGGGCGAAGCGTGCGGTGAAGTGACGGAGGAACGGCGTCTCGTGCACGATGCGGTAGCCGTGGTAGTCGCGACGGCGCGCGTGCACGGCCAGAATCGTCTCGGCAACGTAGTCGATGTGGCTTTGCGTGTACACGCGGCGCGGGATGGCGAGCCGCACGAGGTCCATGTCTGCGGGGATCAGGCGTCCGCTCGCGTCCGACTTCCCGAACATCACGCTGCCGATCTCCACGGCCCGAATCCCGCCGGCAACGTACAGCGCGCAGACCAGCGCCTGTCCCGGGTACTGTTCGAGCGGGATGTGATCGAGCATTGCGCGCGCGTCGATGTACACCGCATGTCCACCCGCGGGCTGGATGATCGGCACGCCGCCCGCGCTGATCTTGTCGGCGAGGTACGCCGTGGAGCGCGCGCGGTACTCGAGGTAGTGCTGGTCGAGTACTTCTTCGAGGCCTTGTGCGATCGCCGCGAGGTCGCGTCCCGCCAGGCCGCCGTATGTTTCGTAGCCCTCGGTGATGATGAGGAGCATGCGGCAGCGATCGTAGAGCGTCTCGTCGTTCATCGCGTACTGCAGGCCCACGAGCGGCGCGATCGCGAC
>CAZEPH010000563.1:0-1833 GCA_964514075.1 uncultured bacterium
GTGGGAAATGATATCGTGGTGGAGGATGCAGGCTCCGCGTCTAGGCGGTTCACCGTGGACGCGGGCGACCACTCGATCGCGCGCAGCATCCTGTTCGCGGTGATTATGCGGCACGGTCGGCCCATAGCCTCGGGGCGCATTCCACCCTATGCGGGAGGCTGATAACGGCGTAGACAGATGTTGACGCGGCGGGAACGCCCGTGCATTGTACAGATGTCCCCGTCTAACCGCGCATGGCGGGGGGAGTTCAGTGAAGCGACTCGCGTCGCGACAGGGATCACAGTCGAGTGAGGGAGCAAGCGAAGAAGTCGCACTAAGCGTAGCGATCCTCTGGAAGGGTTGTTGTCGGAGGCACCATTCCGTAAAAGGAGGGTCTACTACATGGACCTCGTATACACGCTCGTCGCTGCTCTGCTCGGTAGTTTGTGCTTCGACAAGTACGGATGGGGAGGCTAATCCGCCCCAGACGTCCGCGTCGAGACTCTCTCACTCGATGTGTTCCCCGTCCGACGTGGACCCACGGACCTGGGATCCCCATAGACCATGCGAACACAGACGCGCTCCTTCCGGCGCACCTCGCACCGATTCCGTGCGTACTATTTCATCTTCGTTTCTTCTAGCGCCGTACTTCTCGTTTGGGCCCTTCTTCACAGTCCACGCCCTGCCATCGCTCTGACCGTTCTCTGGGCGATCCTCTACGTCCTCTCCCTGGCGTTGCGCATTCCCGCGGAGAAGGGAACGTACGTGTCCGTGTCGTCCGCGCTCGACTATGCGGGCATCGTGCTCTTGGGACCGGCCGTGGTGGCAGCGCTCAATGCGGGAGCCACGCTCGTGTACGAGATCGCCGCCCGGCATCCGAGACACAAGGCCGTGTTCAACGCGAGCCTCTATGCCCTCATGGTGCTGTGCGCGGGCGCGGCCTTCGCGCGGACGCGCGCGGCCATGAACGCCGCGCCGGCGCTCGCCGAATGGCACGACGGATGGCTCCTGCGCGGCGCGGTCCCCGGGATGATCTTCCCCATGCTGGCTGCGGGTGTGGTGTACGTTGCGGTCAACCAACTCGCCCTGAGTACGGTGCTCGCGCTGTACGACGGGGAGTCGTGGTGGCGCATCTGGGAGAAGAACCACCGGCGATTCCCGCTGTTCGCCCTCGTGTCGCTCAGCACCGGGCTGGTGATCGCGGAGTTGTACGAACATGCGAGCCTCTTCGGCGTCGTCGTGTCCGTGCTTCCGCTCATCTTGTTCTGGTATTACTTCCAGCTGTACGCCGAAATCCGCGGTGACTTGCGCTCGTTCGTTCGAGCCCTCACGAGCATCATCGAGGAAGTGGATCCGTACACGCGGAACCACAGCTACCGCGTGGGGGAGTACGCACGCCGGATTGCACGCGCGATGCGCATGCCGGAGCGCGAGGTGGAGACGGTCGAATTCGGCGGCCTGCTGCACGACCTCGGCAAGGTGCGCGAAGATGTGCGCGCGATCCTGCGCCTGGACAAGCCGATGAACGTGGACGAGCGCCGCGCGATGGACACGCACGCCACGACCGGAGCGGACATCGTCGACAGCATCCGCGCGCTGCGCGGCGTCGCGCGCCTCGTGCGCGCGCACCATGAACGCCCCGACGGCCGCGGCTATCCCATGGGGCTCACGGGCGACGAGATTCCCCTTGGCGCGCGCATCATCCTCGTTTCCGACACGTTCGATGCGATGACGTCGGACCGGCCGTACCGCAAAGCGCTCACGGCGGATCGCGCGGTCAGCGAGTTGCAGAAGTACGCGGGCACGCAGTTCGATGCCGGCGTGGTCGCCGCCGTCGTGCGCCGGCACGAGGCC
>CAZEPH010000564.1:0-1832 GCA_964514075.1 uncultured bacterium
CGAAACGGCTTCAGCAAGTAGTCGAGCGCTTCCTCTTCGAACGCGCGCACGGCGTACGCGTCGAACGCCGTTACAAAGACCACGACGCGCGGGCGCGTGTCGAGCGATGCGAGAAGGTCGAATCCGGATTCGCCGGGCATCTGCACGTCGAGGAACAACACATCGACCGGCGCCGCACGCAGCGCGCTGCGCGCATCCGCCGCCGTCGCGGCTTCCGCCACGATGGAGACGTCGGCGTGATCGGCCAGCAGGCGCCGGAGCCGCGTGCGTGCTGGGCGCTCATCGTCCACGATCATGACGCGCAGCATCGCGTTCTCTCCTACCAGTTCATCGCGACGCCCGCCACGAGCATGCGTCGTCCGAAGTAGGACTCGACGGCTTCGCGCTCCGTGTAGTCGGGCGTGTACCGGTATTCGAGGATGTTGTGGATGTCGAGCACGTTCAATCCCTCGATATAGATGATGCCGAACGCCCGGCCCAGTCCCAGCACGGGCGGCGACGAGAAAATGCGGCTCACGCGCATGTCGAAGCGAACGTAGTCCGGATACACGCCGGAGTACAGCGCGCCGTCGATCGGGTGATAGACGCCCCGTGCGGCATCGTACGTCGCGCCGGTCACGGGCGTGTAGCGGGAGCCCGCCGCCCAGCGCACCTTGCCGCCGACGTCCCAGCCGCCGTTCATGCTGTACGTGCCGACGAGCGTCAGGTCGTGACGCGGCGCATGCGGCGAGGGCACGCGCGCCAGCGCGTTGCGCTCGCGGCGCTCCGACGCAACGAAACCATACGCCATCCACGCGCGTGCGCGCCCGGTGCGCCGTTCGAGGAACACGTCGATGCCGCGCGCGTACCCGTCGCCGTCGTTGGAGTAGTGCGTGAGTGAATCGTTCAACACCAAGTGCGTGTAGTCCTTCGCATACGCTTCGACGCGCGCGGTCGCGCCCTCGCGTGCGTACTCCGCGCCGCCGATCCAATGCACGGCGGCCAAGCGTCCGATGTTCGGGTTGCCGTACGCGGCGTCGGTGTACTTGAGCGGCGCACTCTGGTGGAATCCGCCGCCGGAGGCGCGCAGCGTCCAGTGCGCCGCGGGCGACCATGCGAGCGCCACACGTGGGTCGGCGCTCCATTGCGACGCGCGCGGCGTGGAGCCTGCCGTGGCAACGGCGCCGTCGCGATCCACGCGCCCGCCGATCGTGCCGTACACGCCACGCGCGAACCGCACCTTGCCGTCCACGAAGGCGCCACCGCGCGTACGTGCGGCGTCTTGTTCAAGCGTGCGCGTGGGAGCGCCGTGCGCGTAGTCGGTCGAGTCACCCGGCACAGTGCCGCGGTAGTCGTTCGACTCGCGGCAGCCGTCCGCACCCGCGGTGAGTTCGAAGGCGCTCGACGCAGGCCACACGACCTCGGCGCGTCCGGTCCACTGCGTTTCGGTGTTGCGGAAGTGGAAGTCGGAGAAGTCCCAGGAATTGCGATACCAGGTGCGCGCCACATTGACGGTCGCGACCGCAGAACCGCCGATCACGTCCTTCCATGACCCGTTGCTCACGTCCACGCGGCCCGACGTGTGGTACGCGCCGTCGTACGTGGGGAAATCCAGCAGCACGCCTGTGCGATCACGGGCGGAGCCGTGCATCACGCTGACACGCCCCGTGGAAGAGGTCTTCGCGAGCAGCTTCACCGCGGCGCTCCCGGACGACGGCACGCTGACGAACGACCGGCCGGATCCGTACAGCTGATTCAGCACGCGCGTGGAACTCGCGTTCAGGGACACGATCGCCGCGAGGCGATCCGGCACGAGTGGCGCCTGCAACGTGCCGCCGCCGCCTACGATGTTC
>CAZEPH010000565.1:0-1831 GCA_964514075.1 uncultured bacterium
GCCACAAGACACCGGAGAACCTCAACGCGGTGCTGGCCGACGAGGAGTTCACGCTCGAGACGTGCAAGAGCTGCCACCCGGTCGAAGGCACCGATGCCTGGGAAGGACAGACGTACTTCCAGGAGAACGGTGACGGCGGTCGGGCGCGAGCGCCGGCACTCACGGAGCTGTGGACCGACGCCAATGTCACTTTCCACAACACCACGCTCGACTGCCAGAGCTGCCACGGCGGCGCCGGTCCGGGCTCCTCGTTCAGGGAGTACCACAGCGGCTACGACCCGCAGATCTACAGCGACTACGGCGTCAGGTGGGCGGACAACATCACGACGACTATCGACAGCGTCGCGCTGAATGGCGACACGCTGGACATCCGCGTGAGTTCGACCGACACCGGCGTCGTGCCGACGATCACAGTGTCGTTCTACGGTTACGACTCGAAGCACATGCTGGTGAGCTCGCACACTCGGGACGGCGGCGCCCTGACCTGCTACAACGACCGCGCGCCCGATCCGCTGACTGCGGACAAGGTGGGGTGCCGGTACGAGATCGAAGTGGACGGCAATCCGGTCTCCACGCTGCAGACGAACCGCCTGTTCACGGTCGAGGCGGACAGCGTGCCGGGCGCCTGGCACCTGACGGCGGATCTCGCCGGCTACGTGCAGCTCGCCAACACGGGTCTCGCCGATATACCCACTCTGATCGCGGACGGCACGGTGAGGAAGGCAGAAGTGGTGGTGCTCCCGTCGCGCACCTTCAATGGAGTAGAGCTCGCGCTCAACGCGCCATCCGAGACGCTGGACCTTACGACCAACGCCTTCGTCGACGACTACTACAAGGGTGACAACGCCGTGGTGGACGTGCAGAAGTGCAACAAGTGCCACGACGCGCTGGGCACGACCTTCCACAGCGCCGGCTACGGCAGCAACATCGTGGCGTGCCGGACGTGCCACGTGACGACGTCGGGTGGCTCGCACCTCGAGATGCAGTCGCGCGGTATCGACTCGTACGTCCACTCGATCCACAAGTTCCAGGCGTTCGACATCGGCCAGATCGACTTCACGGACCCCGTGTTCGCGAAGCGCTACACGCTGCACATCGAGCACGTCTTCCCGAACTTCACGATCAAGAACTGCGAGGCGTGCCATGTGGATTCGGCCGGCGGCACCGTGACCTACAACGTGCCTGACCAGTCGCAGTCGCTGCCGGGCCTCGAGACTCCGTCCGCGACCCTGACGCAGGGCTGGGTGGACCTCGAGACGGGTGCCCCGGCCCCAGGCCCGCGCAACATCCAGAACGTGCCGTCCTACGTGGTCGGCCCGGCCAACCGGGCCTGCGGCGGATGCCACCGAGGTGTGTTGATCAACGAGGACGCCGCGGGCGAGCTGACGTCGTTCAACGCCCACACGAACATGGGTGGCTACACCATCCCGAACGGCACCACCGATACGGGTGTTGCCTACGTGTACGCGATGATCGACCACATCATGTCGCTGTTCGAGTAAGCCAAAGCGGATCGGGGTGGGCCGGAAGGCCCACCTCGAAACGCAGACTTCGATGACTTCAAGAGGTGGGCCCGGTGGCCCACCTCTTTTTCATTGCGGTGCCGGCCGGCGCGAACCTCAGCTCACTGCGAACCCGCTGCCTCGACCGTGATCGTCGCGCCCTCGATGATGACGGGGTACTGGTAGCCCATCCCGAAGTCCTTGTTCACGGAGAGTGGCCCGCTCACGACCACCATGGCGCCGACCTCGGGCAGATCGCCCATCGACGTCACCGGGAGATCGTTCGTACCGTCCGCGCCGGAGCCGTCCCGCACGTGCAGCCAGTTCCG
>CAZEPH010000566.1:0-1823 GCA_964514075.1 uncultured bacterium
GACGGCTGTCCGAGGTGACCGATCCGAAAGGTCAAGCACACCGCTTCACCTATTCGGGGCAGGGGACACTTCTGCGGGACGAGAATCCGGCCGGTGGTTACTGGGCACTCGCACGTACGCCGTCGCCGAACGGATTCAAGGTCGCGCTGAGCTCCGCACTCGGGCGGACCGCCACCTTTGAGATCGAGCTGCTGGCCACCGGTGAAGAGCGCCGGGTCAACACCGGTCCCGGTGGCGCCAAAGTGCGCGTCGAGAAAGATGCAAAGGGAAACGACAAGGTGACCGACCCGGACGGCACCGTGTCGGTGTCCGAGTTCCGGCCCGATCCGCGCTGGGGCGCGCTCGCACCGTTCCTGAGCAACTTCGCATTGTCGACTCCGGGTGGACGCACACTGCGCGTTTCAGCCGAGCGCAAAGCGACCTTGGCGCAGCCGAATGCCGGCCGTGGCGATCCGTCGGACCTGCGAAGCCTGACGGAATCGGTCACGGTCAATGGTCGCACCTATCAGCGAAGCTTCGACGGGAGCAAGATGGCGTGGACTCAAACATCGCCGGCGGGCCGGCAAGTCGTCACCCAGTTGAATGCACAGGGACAGGTCGTCGGGCGGGCGGCCCCCGGAACCCTTCCGGTAAGCGTCGCCTACGATAGCAGCGGCCGACTGGACATGGTCAGGCGGGGAACAGGCCCCCAATCGCGGGCGACCACGGTCAGCTACGATGCCGGGGGCCGCGTCGCTCGCGTTGTGGATCCGCTCCAGCGCACCATGCGATTCGAGTACGACCCGGCAGGACGAATGATCCGGCAGATCTTCGCCGATGGACGCGAGATTCGCTACGCCTACGATCCCAATGGCAACCTGACGGCCGTGACGCCGCCTGGTCAGGCTATACACCGGCTCGAATACTCGCCCGCCGATCGGGTGCGCGGTTATTTGGCGCCGGACGCTTCATCGGGCCGTACCCAGACCACCTATGCATACAACCAGGACAAGCAATTGATCCGCGTCACTCGGCCCGATGCCAAGTCAATCGAGCTCGAGTACGACGCGGCAGGTCATGTTGGCACCCTGACTATTCCACACGGGAAGATTCGTTATCGCCACGATGCCGTAACGGATGCGCTGATGACCATCACGGCAACGGATGGTGGGGATCTGTCCTACGAATACGACGGATTCCTTCCCACGAGAGCGACTTGGCGGGGCACCATCCGAGGTGATGTGGCACGGACGTACGACAACGACCTGCGGGTGACGTCGGTATCGATAAACGGCGCGAAGCCGATCGAGTATCGCTTTGATCCGGACGGACTGCCCGTCCAGGCCGGGGCGCTCAGCCTGGAGCGCCATCCGCGCAGTGGTGCGATCACAGCGACGAGACTCGGGCATGTGACAACCGCTCACAGCTATGACGATTTCGGGCAGATCAGGCGATACGTCGCGCGCTTCAAGGAGCAGGAGATCTTCGCGCTCGAGCTCGAGCGCGACGCCGCAGGGAGAATCGTCAAGAAGGTCGAAACGGTCGACCACCACACTCGCAGCTTTCTTTACGAATACGATCCCGCCGGCCGGCTTTCGGAGATCACGATCGATGGCGCAAGGACCGCGAGGTATGAATACGACGCGAACGGAAACCGTGCCGCGCACAAGGGCCGGCAGGCGGATGTCACGGCGACGTACGACGCGCAGGACCGCCTGCTGAATTATGGCGGTGCCATGTACCGTTACACGGCGAATGGAGAGCTTGCGAGTGCGGGAAGCGGGAAGGAATTCGCTGCCTTCGACTATGACGCACTCGGCAATCTCAGAAGCGCGAGCCTCCCC
>CAZEPH010000567.1:0-1818 GCA_964514075.1 uncultured bacterium
GATACGTTTCCCCTCTGGTACATGCAGGAAGTGGAGAACGTGCGGAAGGACGTCCGCGTCGCGAACCTCTCGCTCCTGCAGACGCCGTGGTACATCCGCCAGCTGAAGGATCAGGCGCCGCGCGTGCCGTTCACGTGGACGGACGCGGAGATCGAGAACCTCGCGCCGTATTACGACGCCGACGGGAGAATCGTGTGGGTGAAGGACCGCGCGGTGCAGAACATCATCGACGCGACACAGTGGAAGCGTCCGATCTACGTGGCCGTGACCACGAGCGAACTCATGGGGCTGGAGCCGCGGCTCTCGCTCGAGGGTCTGAACTACCGCTTGAACCAGGAGGCGGGCCGGCCGCTCCGCGTGGACGTCGCACGCACGCGCGACGCGCTGGAGAAGACGTTTCGATGGCGCGGCCTCTTGAACGCGGACGGCACGCGGGACACGACGACGTACCTCGACGACAACGCTTCGCATCTGAGCGAGAACTACTCCGCCGCCTACGTGCAGACGGCGTTCGCCTATCGCGACAGCGCGTACGCGGCGGCGCCGGGGCGCGCGCGCGATGCGCTCATGGAGAGCGCACTCGCGATGATGGAACGCGCGCGGGTGATCTCGCCGGACTATAGCGGCGTGATCGGCTACTACGGTGTTCTGCTCGAGGACGCGGGGCAGCTCGCGAGGGCGGAAGATCACTACCGCGCGATGATGCGCACGTACCCGAACAACGGGCTCCTGTACCAGCGACTCGGCTACCTGCTCTTGCGCAGCGGCCGCGCGGCGGACGGCGAGAAGCTGTTCCAGGAGGGACTCGACCGCGCGCGCGACTACCGTCCGCTCTTCCAAACGTATGCCTCGTGGCTGCAGGAGCAGGGCCGTTACGCCGACATGGCGAGCGTGATGCAGCGCTACCTGCAGGGTCATCCGGGCGATCAGGAGTGGGCCGCGCTTCTGCAGAGCATTCAGCAGTACCTCGGGTCGGCGGGTGCTGGGAATGGCGGACGCTAAAGGCGCCGTCGACATCAGCGTCGTCGTTCCCGCGTTCGACGAGGCCGAGAGTCTCCCGGAACTGCATCGCCAACTGACGAGGGTGCTCTCCGGGATGGGACGCACGTACGAGATCCTGTTCGTCGACGACGGCTCGCGCGACGGGTCGCTCGACGTCATGGAGGATCTCGCGGCGCGGGACGGCCACGTCGGCGTGATTGCGTTTCGGCGGAACGCGGGCAAGTCCGCGGGCCTGAGCGCGGGTTTCGACGCCGCGCGCGGTGCGTACGTCATCACGATGGATGCCGACTTGCAGGACGACCCCGCGGAGATCCCGCGCCTCGTCGCCGAGTTGGAACGCGGCCTCGACCTCGTCTCCGGTTGGAAATGGCCGCGGCACGACCCCATCACCAAGACGATCCCGTCGAAGTTCTTCAACTTCGTGACGCGTCTCACGTCGGGCGTGCAGTTGCACGACATGAACTGCGGACTCAAAGCGTATCGCGCCGAGGTCGTGAAGACCGTGCACGTGTACGGCGAGCTGCATCGCTTCATCCCCGTGCTCGCGGCGAACGAAGGCTTCACCGTGGGCGAGATCAAGGTGACGCACCATGCGCGCATGCACGGCCGCTCGAAGTTCGGAGCGACACGGTTCATCAACGGCTTCCTGGATTTGATCGCGGTGCTCTTCCTCACGCGCGCGGGCGCGTCGCCACTACATTTGTTCGGGCGCATCGGAACGGCGTGCGCTTTGTTGGGCGGCGCGATCAGCCTGTACTTCGTCGGATACTGGGCGCTCGGGCACGGATTGCGCGTGAGGCCGCTGCTCATTTTCGG
>CAZEPH010000568.1:0-1798 GCA_964514075.1 uncultured bacterium
GACACCGAGACCTCCATCGAAACACTCGACTGGTCCTGCAGCACGCTCATCGAGTCGTTGCCCGCCGCGGCGATGACGGCGACGCCGCGCAGTTCCATCTCTTCGAGTGCGTCGCCGATCGCCTCCACGGTGCCCATCGTCCCGAGGCTCACGTTCACGACGTGCGCGCCCATGTCGTACGCGCGGTAGATCCCCTGCAGGATGGCGAACACGCTGCCGCGTCCTTCGTCGTTGAGCACGCGAATCGGCAGCAGCGTCGCTTCGGGCGCGATACTCTTCACGATGCCGGCGACCATGGTGCCGTGACCGGCGCCCTCGTCGATCAGGGTGTCCCCGTCGTCGTCCAGTCCGTTCAGCGTCTCGGACGCATCGGCGTCCTGGTCCACGAAGTCGAAGCCCGCGACCAGATCGAAGTGCCCCGCCACGAACGGGTGCGCGAGATCGAACCCCGTGTCGAGCAGCGCGACGCGTGCGCCCGCTCCGCGCGTGTACGCGTGCGCCAGGTCCGCGTTGACGCGCGTGTACGCGTCTTGGTCGAGGACGTCCGTGCTGTCACCGATCGCGATCACCACGATCTGCCGCCGTGCCTCCGCGTTCTCGCCGTTTGCGTTGTAATCGCAGTAGCGGCTGTCGGCGTCGTCGTCCAGGTCGATCGCCATCGAGTCCTGCAGCGCGGGGTTGTTCAGGTGCAAGAGGAAGATGCGATGCCCCGCGACGGAGTCGAGGACCGTCGCGTTCCAGGCGCTCGTGATGTTGGCGATGTTCCCGGTCGGCTTGAGCCGGACGATGACCTCGTCGATGGGATAATCGTCGGCGTACGCGTCGTGCACGGGAAGAAGCGCGAGTGGTGCGGCAACCAGCGATGCAATAGCCATCGCGCGTGTCAGCATTCGTTGTCCTTTCGCACGTCGGAGGAGGCGTCTTCCTAGTATACGGCAGATGCGGCGCTTGTTTCCACGCACGTTCAGACCTCCGCCAGACCGCCGCCCACAAGAGCGAACGGCGCCCAGTAGTACGGATGAGGTTTTGTTTCGCGAACGCTCAGCGCCGCAATGCGCAAGGCATCTGCGGACGCCAATCCCTCGCCTCGTGCGGCGTGCAGGTGCGCGGCCAGTTGTCCGGCGGCGGGATCGTCCACCGGCCACAGCGACACGACGAGTTCGCGGCTGCCGCGCGAGAGGAACCCGTGCGCGAGCCCGACGATCTCGTCGCCCGCGTAGTGGCGTCCAGCCCCCGTTTCGCAGCCGGAGAGAACGACGAGGTCCGGGTGCATCGGGAGCGAGAGAATCTCGTAGAGATACACCCAGCGATCCGCGAGGCGCAGGGCGGAGAAGAGCGGGTTGTCGCCGCGGAAACGCCCGTGCGTGGCGAGGTGCATGACGCGCGCGTCCGGCGCGAGCGCGAAGAAATCCTGCGACGTGAGATCATGCCGCACGACCGGGTGACCGGCGCGCAGCGCATGCGCCACCGCGTCGATCTCCGCCCGAATGGCCGGCGCGTTGGCATCCGCATGACCGCCGATCAGGAGCGATCCGCCGCGTCGAGCGCGCGACGCGCGCAAGTGCACGAACGTGGTCGCGCTTGGCGACCAGTTCACCCGCGCGTGTTCGGCCAGAACGCCGCTCGGCGACTCCACCGCGGCGAACGGGATGCGCGAGAGTGCCCCATGCGGCACGAGCGTGAGGCGCGCGTCGCGCGGAATCTCTCCGAGCGGCGCGACGACGCGCGCGTACGTCTCGGACAAGACGGCACGCACGCTCGCGAGGAGTTGATTGCCGTGCGCGGCCAGCGCGGAGCC
>CAZEPH010000569.1:0-1790 GCA_964514075.1 uncultured bacterium
TTCATTGGGCGGCGCTGGGCACTTTAGCGTCGCCGGCGCGCAAGCGTCCGGCGGATGTCGTGCACGCGGCGGCGCGTCTTGCGCAGAGCGGCGCGCGGCAATTCGTCGTGGTGCTCGCGGGCGACGGGGAGGAGCGCGACGCACTCGCCGCTCTCGTGCGCAACACCGGCGCCCCCGTGCGACTGTGCGGCCCGCGCGCGGACGCGGCGGACCTCTTCGCCGCCGCAGACGCGGTGGTGGTCGCGGCGGAACGAGAAGGGCTGCCGTTCGTCGTGTTGGAAGCGATGGCGCACGGCTGCCTGGTGATTGCGTCGGCCGTGGACGGGATTCCGGAAGCCGTCACACACGAAGAGACGGGACTGCTCGTACCGGCCGGAGACGTATCGGCTCTTGCCAGCGCGATGCGGCGCGCGATCGACTCACCGGAGGAACGGACCCGGTGGCGCCCGGTCATCCTCCAGCGCGCGCGTGAGAGGTTCGACGTTGCGCGCATGGTGCGTGAGACGGTCGACGTCTACCGCGCCGTCGCGGCGGAACGCTGATGCGCATCGTGTTCGTGAAGCCGATCCTGCCGTATCCGCCGGAGCAAGGCACGTCCGCGCTCACGCTCGGACTGCTGGACGCGCTCGCACCGGTGCACGACGTGACGCTCTGCGCCCGTCTTCTGCACGCCAACGAGGCGCGGTGGATTCCGGAGATCGAGCGGCGCGGCGTGCGCGTGTGCGCCGTTCTCGCGCCGAATCGCCGCTCGATCGTCCACCGGTTGGCGTACCGAGCGGCGTTCGCCGTCCACAGCGCGCTCTCGGGCGTCTCGCGGGCGGAATTCTACGATGCGTGCGGTCCCCTGCGCCGCGCCGCCGCGCACATCACCGCCGGGGCGCCCGCGGATCTCGCGGTGATCGAGTACTGGCACATGTCTGCGTTAGTGGACCACGTACGGGCTCGCCGCTACGCGCTCCTTGCGCACGACGTGGACTTCGCCGTCGACGATCTCCGCGCCCGGCACACCGCGGGCGTGCGATCGCAGCGGGGAAAGGAGATCGCCGCGTACGCGCGGTTCGATGTGATCTTCGCCGTGACGGAGGCCGACAAGAGAACGATTGAGGAAGCCGTGTCCGGAACGGGGGGGCGCCGGCCCGTCGTGATGGTTCTCCCGTATGTCCCGCCGGCCGCGGGCGCGCACGACGCAGGCGGATCGGCGGGCGCCACCGCGCCGGCGTCTTTGCCGCCGGCGAGCATCCTGCTGTTCGGATCACTGCACGCGGACTTCAACCGGGATGCGGTCGCGTGGTTTCTCGATGCGATCGCTCCTCGCGTGTGGGCCTCCGTGCCGGAGGCGCGCGTGATCGTCGGAGGCAGCGGGGACACGTCGTCGATCGCCGCACTTGCGCGCGACGCGCGCGTCGATATTGTGGGCCGTCTCGCCCGGCCTGCCGAGTGGATGCAGCGCGCCGGCGTGGTCGTCGTTCCCCTGCGCATCGGGGGAGGCGTGCACGTGCGCGTGATCGACGCGCTGCGTGCGGGCGCGGCGATCGTCTCCACGCCGATCGGTGTCACGGGACTTCCCGTGACGCACGGGCGCGAGGCGCTCGTCGCGGAGACGGCGGATGCGTTCGCCGAGGCGGTGATCCGCGTGCTGCGCGACACACCGGCGCGCGCGGCGCTGATGGCGCACGCACACGCGGCGGGAGTGCAGGCGCTGGATGCGGACGCGAAGTGGGCCGACGTGCGAGCGCTGTTCCGGCGCGCGGCACAGGGAGGGGACGCGGAATCGACATGCGTGCGCTGAT
>CAZEPH010000570.1:0-1785 GCA_964514075.1 uncultured bacterium
CAGGCTCGACCCGCACACACCGCAGAACACCTTCACGGCATAGTCCTCGCGCGCGTACACGCGCAACAACTCCGCGCCCGCGAGCAGCGTGAAGTGCTCGCGCGCCACGCGCGCCTGCGTGCACACGGCTGTGCCCGAGTGCTTGCGGCACAACCAGCAATGGCAATGCGACGCGCGCAGGAACGGCCCACGCACCTCGTACCGCACACCGCCACACAGACAACTTCCCCGCACCGCCATGCACGCCTCCTTTCGATCACACTGCAGGTACACCTTCGAACACTGGAGCGCGACGGGTGAAACGGCTAGGGTGAAATGGCCGTATTGGTCCCTGCGCTGAACGAGGCTGCACACGTATGGCCGTGCTCGAACTGCGGAAGAAGCTGCGCGTTGGATTCGACGAAGCGCGTGCGCGATTGGCGGACGCCCTGACCCGCGAAGGATTCGGCGTGCTGAACGAGATCGACGTCGCCGCCGCGATGCGCGCCATGCTCGACGACGTGTCGCTAGAGCACTACGTCGTGATCGCGGCGATCGATCCGCGCGCGGCGTATCGGTCCGTGCGCGCCGAGCCGGGCGTCGGCGCGTTGCTGCAGTGCTCGATCGCGGTGTTCGAGCGCGCGGACGGCCACGCGGAGGTGGCGGCGGAGGATCCGCAGCACGCGGTCGCGGGCTTCGGCAACCCCGCGCTGTACGACCTCGCGCGCGATCTGCACGACAAACTGCAGCGCGTGTTCGAGCACTTGCCGGGAGCACCGGACGATACGACACGCGTGTTCGTGCGCGCCTAACACAGACCGGAAGGAGGAGACGTGCCCGCAACGACGATCGGCATCAGCCGCGAGTTGAGCATCGGGTTTGACGACGCGGTGGCTCTCGTGGAGTCCGAACTCGCACACGAGGGGTTCGGCGTGCTCACGCAGATCGACGTGCGCGACACGCTGCAGAAGAAACTCGGCGTGGACTTTCGCCGCTACCGCATTCTCGGCGCCTGCAATCCTCCGCTCGCGCACCGCGCGCTCACCGCGGAGGTGAACATCGGCGTGTTCCTCCCGTGCAACGTGATCGTCTACGAAGCAGACAACGGGCGCACGATGGTCACGGCCGTCGATCCGACGCAAGTGATCGGCACGCTCGGGGACGACACACTCCGCGCCGTGGCGGAGGAAGTGCGCGACAAGCTGGCGCGTGTGGTCGCGCACATTCCCGCGTAGCGCCGTCAGCGGGGCACGCGCCCCCGCAACCCCAGCACCCATCGCATGCAGCGATGTGCGATGTCCGCGTTCTCGCAGTACATCAGCGGGCACCCGCCCACGATGCACTCGACGCCGAGCGCCGCGCTCTCGCGCACCGCATCCTCCGACACGCTGCCGTGACCGAACGAGCGGTGCATCCACACGCGGTCCACACCGCGCGCGCCGCATTGCCGCACGATGTCGACGGCGCTCTCCGGCGGTGACGCGATCACGACGCCGTCGAGCGCCCCGGGGATGGACGCGACGTCGGGATAGCAGCGCGTCCCGTCGATCGTCTCTGTGTGCGGATTGACGGGGACGACCGTGTGACCGGTCCTCTCCAGTGCGCGGTAGATTGCGTTGGCGGCGGCGTGTGGATCGCGGGAGACGCCGGTCACCGCGATGCGCTCGCCGCGGAGGAATTCCGCCACCGGGGCGGGAACGTTGTGCATAGCGCAACTCCTTTCGGTGCGCGTCCGCGCACCGGGCGCATTGTGCATCCGCTCCCGCGCCGCCCCAATGGACCGAATGGATCACGAACGGCGCACGA
>CAZEPH010000571.1:0-1781 GCA_964514075.1 uncultured bacterium
GTGACGTCGATGCGGGCGCGCGGCAGCGCACGAGGCGCAATCGACACGTTCGCGTCCGCGAGGCACGTGGGCGCGAGGCGGTCCATCTCCGGCGTGCCGTCCGTGCCGCCGCGCATATACCCGTAACGCGCGCCGATCCACTCCACCGTGGGACCGACGCGCACCTGATCGCTCACACGGACGAAACCGTGTGCAACAAGCGTATGCCGTGCGAAGCCGACGAGCGTTCCCTCGTGTCCCGGCACCGTGAACGTCGGCGCGTCGCTGCCGCCGGCGTCGTAGTAGGAGTAGCTGAGCGTCGCGCTGTGCGCGATGCCCGTCCACCGGACTTGAGACTCCACGCCCTGCGAGTGCAAACGCCCGCTGTTCCGATACCCTTCGGCGCCGAGTTCGTCATCGTAGAAGTACACGATGGGATCGCGCACCTTCATGATGAAGTGATTCGCCGTGATGGAGAGTGTACGTGTGAGTTGCACCCCCACTTCTTCCTCCGTGACCGAGGTGCGTTCGGGCGCGATCGTCGCGACGTCGGCGCGCCCGCTCTGGAGGAGTACGGTGTTCAGGTCGATGTTCTGGATGCTCGGCGCGCGGAACGAGGAACTGGCCAGCAGCTTGACGTGCGCCCGTCCAAAGCGTCGCGTGAGGCTCGCCCGCGGAACGAACGATGCGTCGACGGCGGAGGGTGCGTCGTAGCGGCCTCCAACGGTCACGTTCGCCACGGGGAGCGACGCGGCCACCTGCGACATCAGCGCGAGCGAGTGCCGCCGCATCGTCGCCGTGCCGTCGGCGAAGGAGCTCCCTTCGAGGTCGTCCTGTGCGCGATCGTGAACGTACTCGGCGCCCACGATCACGTCGAACGGCCCGGCCGGCTGGTAGTGCGACAGAACCGACGCGCGCGTACGCCGTACCGTGCGGTCCAGAGGATCGGTCGATTTGTCCTGCCACGGGGTCTCCTGCGTGACGGAGACACGCGGCGTCAGGGTCCACCCGGGACCCATCGCCCACTCATACAGCGCGTCGATCCGCGTGGAGTGGAAGTTCACGCGCGTGGCGGCGGGCAGAATCTCTCCGAAGTGATCGCGTTCCGTCGTCCGGTAGCGGTCCACCAGCGCATGCACCCGCAGGCCTCGGTCGCGCACGTCCACGCTGATCCACGCGGGACGCAGGTTGGAGTTGTCCTTCAGGTCGTAGCTGTCACCGGCGAAGTCCGTGAACGTGGCGTCGCTGAGAACGCCCGCACCACCGAACGCGCCCACGGTCAGCGTGTGCGTTCCGTACATCGCCGACACCGTGCCGCGCGTGACGACCCGTTCCGTGCCGCTGGCGTGGGCGCGGACGGTGAGGCCTCTCGGCTCGCGCGTGATCACGTTGATCACCGCCAACTCCGCGTAGCCGCCGTACAGCGCGGACCCCGGTCCGCGAATCACCTCCACGCGTTCGATGTGCGACACCGGGTAGTGATTCCCGAATTGCAGCGTGGAGTACAGGAGGTCGTTCATCTCGTGACCGTTCCACAAGAGCAGTGCCTTGCCCTCGTGCGCCCACAGCCCGCGCACTCCGACGCTCACGATACTCTGCACGTCCAGGTTGAACTGGATGCCGGGCACGAGGCGCATCACGTCGAGGAGATCGCGCGCGCCGGAGGCGGCGATCTCGTCGCGTGTGATCACGGACACGATGCCCGGCGCCTCACGCATCGTCGTGCTGGTCATCGACGCCGTCGTCACGGGGAGGTTCATCAACTCCTCGAGCGACAACGAGGTGAGATCCTCGGGGACGGC
>CAZEPH010000572.1:0-1775 GCA_964514075.1 uncultured bacterium
GGACGGCCGGCGGATTGCGCGGTTGATGCTCTCGCGCGTGACGCCGGTGGAGAGCGCGGAAGGCGAAGTGCTCCGGGCACGGCAGTAGTTCCCCGTTGAGTGTGCTAGTGTCCCGGCCGATGACGATCGCCCGTCCCACAACGAGCTTCGCCCAGCGTCTTGTCTCGGAGACGGCGATCCCGCTTCTCTCGCTCGTCGTGTCGTTCCTCGCCGGCGCGTTGTTCATCCTCGCTGTGGGAGGCGATCCCCTCCACGTGTACGGGACGCTCTTCGGCGGCACGCTCGGCTCCGCGTACGGCATCGGCCAGGTGCTATTCAAGGCGACGCCGCTCATCTGCACGGGGCTCGCTGCGGCTGTGGCGTTTCGGGCAGGTCTGTTCAACATCGGGCTCCCGGGGCAGATGGAGATCGGCACGTTCTCGCTCGCCATCGCCGGCGCGGCCGCGTCGCGCGCGGGACTCGCCGCGCCGCTCGTGGTGATCGTGGCGATTGCGGCGGGGTGTGCGGCAGGTGCTCTCTGGGCCGGTATCCCGGGCGTCTTGCGCGCTCGGCTCGGCACGCACGAAGTGATCAACACCCTCATGCTCAACTTCGTCGCGGCGGCGCTCACGAACTACTGGCTGACGCGGTTCGGCGTGCAGGGCACGATGCACACGGAGGAGATCCCCGCGTCACTCGCACGAATCACCGCGTTCAGCGGGTCGCCGGTGAACGCGTCACTCGCACTCGCGCTCCTCGCGGCGATCGGCGTCCACGTGTTGCTCTCGCGCACCGTGTTCGGATACGAGCTGCGCACCGTCGGCCTCTCGCATGACGCCGCGCGAACGGCGGGCATTCACGTGGGCCGCGTGATCGTCTACGCGATGCTCCTCTCCGGCGCTCTTGCCGCACTCGGCGGCGCGAACTTCGTGCTCGGGTACAAGCACTACTACGAAGACGGCTTCGGCGGGGGCGTGGGCTTCATGGGCATCGCGGTCGCGTTGCTCGGACGCAACGGCGCGCTCGGCGTCGTGCTCGCCGCGCTGCTCGTCGGGCTTCTGTCGTACGGCGGACTCGTCATCAACAGCCTCGTACCGAAAGAGCTTGTCGATATCTTACAGGCGGTGATCATCATCAACGTGGTGGTGATGTCCACGGTGTTCACGGACCTGAGAGCGCGCAGGCGCACGGCGGCGGCGGCCACATGATGGACGTTGCGGGACTCCTCGCGCAGACGATTCGCATCAGCCTGCCGTACACACTCACGGCGGTGGGTGCGAGCTACTCGGAGCGCAGCGGCGTCGTGAACATCGCGCTCGAAGGGACGGTCCTCATCGGCGCGTTCGCGGCGGTGGTGTCGACGCATCTCACGGGGAATCCGTGGGCGGGCGTGGTGGCGGGGTTGATCGCGGGATTGCTCTTGGCATGGCTGCACGCTGTGATTGCGGTGACGTTTCGCGCGGATCAGATCATCTCCGGCGTTGCGCTGAATCTGCTCGCCATCGGACTCACGAAGTTCCTCCTGCAACTGATCTTTCACTCGAGCAGCAATTCGCCGCGCGTCGACGGATTGGGCGCCGTGCCCTTGGGGCGTGTCGCGTCGATCCCGCTCATCGGTCCGCTTCTCGTGAACCCGTTCGTGTGGATCACCGCGGCGATCGTTGCGGCTGCGCACGTCGTGCTTTTTCGCACGACGTTCGGGTTGCGACTCCGCGCCGTCGGCGAAAACCCGGCGGCCGCAGACGCCGCGGGTCTGAGCGTACCGGTCATGCGCTACGCCGGCGTGCTCATCTCCG
>CAZEPH010000573.1:0-1771 GCA_964514075.1 uncultured bacterium
CCAGCGACCGGGAGATCGCGGCGCTGCACGCGCTCACCAACTGGCGGCAGGTGCTGATCGACGACGTCGCCGGAACGATCGGACTCCGTGCGCGCGGCGCCGCGATCGACCTCGGATCGATCGGGAAAGGATGGGCGGTGGACTGCGCGCTCGCCGCGCTGCGCGCGCGCGGCGTCCGCGCCGCACTCGTCGACGCCGGCGGAAACGTGGGCGCGATCGGCGCGCCCGCGCACGACGCGCGCGGATGGACGATCGGCGTGCTCGATCCGCGGACTGAGGACGTGAACCGCACGATCGTGTTGCGCGACGCCGCCGTGGCGACGAGCGCCAACACCGAGCAATTCCACGACGTCGCCGGCGTGCGCGTCGGACACTTGCTCGACGCTCTGCGCGGTCGTCCCGCAGTGGATCACGTGAGCGCGACGATTCACGCCGACACGGCCATGGCGGCGGACGCGTCGTCCACCGCGGCGTTCCTCGTGGGCGCCGAAGCCGCCCGCACGTGGCCCGGCGTTCTGTCCGCCGACGTGACGTGATGCGGTTCGCGTGGTCGCAGCTCGCGACGTTCTCCCGCGGGGGGATTCACCCCGGCCCGCACAAGGACGCGACCGCGCACAAACCGATCGAGGATCTCCCGACTCCTGCGGAAGTCCGGCTTCCTCTACACCAGCACATCGGCGATCCCGCCGTGCCCGTCGTCAAGAAGGGCGAATTCGTGCGGCGCGGGCAGGTGATCGCGGACGGAAGCGTCCCGCTGCACGCCACGATCGACGGGAAGATCAAGCCGTTCGACAAATACCCGCACCCGTCGCTCGTGATCGCACCGGCGATCGCGATCGCGCGCGCGCCGCTGCCGGAGGGTGATGCCGCGCCGCCCCTGCTGGACTTCGAGGAGGACCCGGCGTGGCGCGATTGCTCGGGGGCCGACGCGCTCGCTCGCATTCGCGACGCGGGCATCGTCGGGCTGGGAGGTGCGGCGTACCCGACCCATCTCAAGTTGGAGGCGGCAGCACGCGCGAGCATCGACACGCTCATCGTGAACGGCGCGGAGTGCGAGCCATATCTCACGTCCGATCAGCGCACGATGTCCGCGCACCCACACGCGGTCATCGAGGGCGCGTGCGTGATGGCGCGTCTCACGCGAGCGCCGCGTGTGCTCGTCGGCATCGAGTCGGACAAGCGCGAGGCAATCGATGCGCTGAACGCCGCCGCGCGCGAGGCGGGATCCGACGGGCTGGATGTCCGCGTCGTCCCGTGTGACGTGCGGTATCCGCAGGGAGCGGAGCGGCAGCTCGTGCTGGCGCTGACGGGACGCGTCATGGCGGCGCGCGCGCTTCCGATGTCTGTGGGCGTCCTGGTGCAGAACGTCGCTACGGCCGTCGCGGTGCACGATGCGGTGCGCTATCGCCGACCGCTCCTGGATCGCGTCGTCACGGTCACGGGACCCGGCGTGCACACGCCGAAGAACGTGCGCGCGCCGCTTGGCACGCTGCTCAGCGATCTCGTGGATTTCTGCGGCGGACTCACGGAGGACGCGACGCGCATCGTGGCGGGCGGACCGATGATGGGGCGCACGCTGCCGCGTCTCGACGTGCCCGTGGTGAAAGGGCTGAACGGTCTCGTGCTGCTCACGGGCCGAGCGGTGGTGCAGGATGCCTTCTACCCGTGCATCTCGTGCGGGCGCTGCCTCGACGCGTGTCCGCTCGGCCTCGAGCCGGATCGCGTCTCGGTGTTCGTCGAAGCCGGACGGGCGCTGGAGACCGCGGAGTTC
>CAZEPH010000574.1:0-1758 GCA_964514075.1 uncultured bacterium
CGATCACGTGCTCCTCGAAACGGGACCCGCACAACGCACGTCCGCGGTCGATGCGATGCGCGCGTTCGTCATCATGGACGATGTCACATTCACCGACGTGAGCCACGAGTGGGCGATGCTCTCCGTGCAGGGGCCGCACGCGTACGACGTTCTGTCGGCCGCGCGTCTTGCGCCGGCGCGAGCGCTGGATGCGCTGGCTTCTCATGCACTCGTCGACGCGGAAACAGTGCACCCGCTGGTCGTGCGCCGCGATCGCTTCGGCGAGACCGGATACGACCTGTGGATTCCCTGGAGCGAAGCGGAGACGGCGTACGCGGAACTGCTCCGCGTGGGCGGACCGCGGGGACTCTCTCCGGTGGGGCAGAGCGCCGCGGACACGCTGCGCATCGAAACGGGGCTTCCGCGATGGGGCCACGAGATGCACCCCGACACGCTGCCGCTGGAAGCCGGACTCGAAGATGCCCTGCACTACGACAAAGGGTGCTACGTCGGGCAGGAGTACGTGTCGCGCGCGACGTTCGTGGGACGCGTGCAGTGGGTGTTGGCGTCGGGGACCGTGGACGGCGATCCACCGGAAGTGGGAGCGGAGTTGCGCGCGGACGGCGTCGACGGCGTGGCTGCGCGCGTCACCTCAAGTGCGTGGTCTTCCACGCTCGGTGCCGCAGTCCTCTTGCTGTCCGTACGGCGCGCCTGTGCAGCGCCCGGTACGGCGCTCATGACGGCCGACGGACGCCGTGCGGTGGTGCGTGAACGCCCGCTCGTCCGCGGCGAGGGGGCGCTGGTGCCAATTGGTGCACCGCACCCGCTCGCGCGCCGCGAGTAATCGCGCCCCACGTTTTGACCCGAGCTCAGCCGCACAGTCACACTTATACCTATGTCGACCTCCCTCCTCGCGCGTACACCGTTTGCTCTCGCCATCGCCGTGCTCCCGGCACTCGCCTCCTCGCCCGCGAACGCCACCGCGGTCCTCACCGACTTCTGCGCGCACACGCATGCGGCGCCGCCGGCCGCGCGCAGCGGAGCGTCCGAGATCCTCGACGTGCCGCGCGATCGACTCGTCGTGTTCGGCGGCGTGAATGCAGTCGCTCCGTTCAACGATACGTGGGTGTCGTTCATCGGCACGCGCACGTGGGCGCGCGTCACGACCAACGGCACGCCGCCCGCCGCGCGCTACCGCCACGTCGCCGTGTTCGATGCGGTGCGCAATCGCATGATCGTGCACGGCGGCATCGCCGCGAACGGATCGCCGCTCGGCGATGTGTGGGCGCTCGATTGCGTGACACACGCGTGGACGCAACTCACGCCGACCGGTGATGTTCCGCCCGCGCGCGGTCGCCACAACGCGGTGTACGACGCGCCGCGCGATCGCCTCGTGCTCTTTGGCGGGCTCACCGCGACGGGCGTATCGAACGACGTCTACGCATTGGATCTCGCGACGCTCGTGTGGGCGCGCCTCACCCCCGGCGGTTCGCTTCCGGCTGCGCGTCAGGCCGCCGCGTCCATCTCGCGCGGCACCCACGAGCAACTCGTGCTGTTCGGCGGGCGCGCCTCCGGCAATCAACCGCTCAACGACGCGTGGATTTTCGATCTCGCCGCGAACGCGTGGTCGCCGCTCTCCCCGCCTCCGCCGATTCCTCCGGCGCGCTTCGATCACACGGCCGCCTATGCCGACTCACTGGACCGTCTGGTGATCTACGGCGGGGTGGGAAACAGCGGAACGCTGAACGACGTGTACACGTTGGACCTCGCGTCGCCGGT
>CAZEPH010000575.1:0-1735 GCA_964514075.1 uncultured bacterium
TGAGCACCTCCGCACCACCCGGCAGGGGAGAGTCCGTCAGGACTCTCCCCTGTCATTTGTCGATGATGTGTGCGCCCACAGCTATCGCCTCGCGCACCTAGTGACGCGCGGACGAGCGCGACGCCACGCGGCCGCGCGCCGCGACCGCGATGGCGCTGTCCGCCTTCCCTTGGGCGCGTAGGAGCGCCGCGTAATCCGCGAAGAAAGACGCACTCTGGCCCGCGGTGAGACGGCCGCCGTCGTCGAGGTGACGCACCACCTGCGCGTACGCTACGTGCGCCTCGCGCGGCCGTCCCGAGGCGACGTATACGCGGCCGAGCGCGCGCAGCGCGTCATTCGTCGCGGACTCTTTCGGTCCGGTCGCGCGCGTGAGCGTCGTGACGGCGCGTTGCAAGTACTCTTCCGCTCGTGACCAGTCGCTGATCGCCGCGTACGTTTGTCCGCAGTTGGACAAAGCGCTGCCCAGGTCGGAGCCTTCCGCATCCGGCGATCGCTCGAGTACGCGCAGCGCGTCGCGCGTGAGGCGCAGTGCGCCATGTGGATCGCCCGACTCCCGCAACGTGGTGGCCAAGTTGTCCTTGATCTTCGCCGTCGTGGGGTGATCGTGTCCAACGTGCTTGGCGAAAATCGCGAGCGCCCGTTCGCCGTACTCGCGCGAGCGCGCAAGGTGTCCGGCGAGGCGCGCGGTGACGCACATGTTCCCCAACGTCTCCCCCACGGACGGGTGATCGGAACCGTAGGTGCGCTCCTGCAGTGCGAGTGCTTCTCGTTGCTCCGTCAGAGCACGCGCGTAGTCACCCGTGCGGCCACGAATGAACGCGAGAAACGCGAGGTCCTCCGCGTACGTCGCTGAACCGAGTTGCTTCTCCAGGGCCACACACTCCTCGAAGACCGGGACGGCGGTAGTGTCGTCGTGCATGTTCGACAGGAGCAAACCGTAGTTGAACAGCGTCGTGGCGTAATCAGACGAGTGTGTGTGACGCGCGCGGCGATGAATGTCGATCGCACGCGCATAGAGGGTGCGCGCCCCGCTGAGGTCGCCCGTCTCCTGCAAGAGGTTGCCGAGGTTCATCACGCTCCCGGCGACGATCGTGTCCGCGGGACCGAGGATGTCCTCGCGGATCGCAAGCGCGCGCTCGTAGTGCGTGCGCGCGGCGGGAAAGTCGCCGAGACGGCGCAACAATGTCGCCAGTGCGGCATGACTGCTCGCTACGTCGAGGTGCGCATCCCCGTGTGCCGCGCGCTGCGCCGCGAGCGCGTCCTCGAGTAGTGGCCGCGCCTCCTTGTAAAGACCGAGGTTGCGGTACACGTTGCCCATCGTACGCAGGAGGCGTCCGCGAATCGCCGGCTCGTCGCGCAAATCGTCACGCACTCGCGCGGCGCTCGCGTCCAGCACCTCGCGTGCGGTGACGGTGCTGCCGCGCGCCTCGCTCGGATCGGACACCTTGAAAACGCCTTCGACGAGCGTCGTGACGCGCTCCGCGGTTGCAGCTTCCGCACGTGCGCGCGCGGCCTCGCGGCGCGCGTGGATCCACCCGGTGCTCGTGCCCGCGATGCCCAGCACGAGCGCCGCAGCGAGCGCGCACGTCAGAATCGCCGCGCCCTTGTGCCGTGCGGAGAGCTTCCGCAACTGGTACAGCGCGGTCGCCGGACGGGCGTGGATGGGCAGGCCGTTCGCGAAGCGGCGCAGGTCGTCGGCGAACTCGGTCACGCTCGCGTAGCGTCGCGCGGGCTC
>CAZEPH010000576.1:0-1727 GCA_964514075.1 uncultured bacterium
GAGGTGGGCAACGCGGTCGAGACAGCGAAAGTATGCCGGGTTCGATGACGCCGCGCTCGCGCGCTCACTTCCGTCGAGACGGCTTTCGTCACGCCTCGCACGAGCCGACCATGAGAGGTAATGCCCCGATTTCCGCTTCACGCACACACACGTGCCGTCACGGTTGCCGCGCTCTGCTGCGCGACCACCGCGCTGCATGCCCACGCGGAGGAGCGGCGCGCCCTCTGGGTGGTGAAGGGCACGATGGCGTCTCCTACGTCGATCGACTCGGCGATCGAGCGCGCGCAGCAGATCGGCTGCACGGATCTCCTCGTGCAGGTGCGCGGTCGCGGCGACGCAATGTACCGCTCGGA
This sequence comes from uncultured bacterium, assembly GCA_964514075.1. GTDB lineage: Bacteria > Eisenbacteria > RBG-16-71-46 > CAZEPH01 > CAZEPH01 > CAZEPH01. The sequence goes on from CAZEPH010000576.1 coordinate 354, forward strand.
CATCGTGCCGCACGCGGATCTCCTGCGCCGGGCGGGCGACTTCGATCCACTCGCGTACGCGCTCGAGCGCGGACATGCACACGGCATGCGCGTGCACGCGTGGGTGAACACGTTCTTTCTGTGGTCGTCGGACAAGCTGCCATCGTCACGTGAGCATCTACTGCTCGCGCACCCGGAGTGGTTGGACGTGGACCGTCGCGGCCGGCCGATGGCGGTGACGCAGCAGAGCGAGCGCGAGGAGATCGGCGCGGAGGGTGCGTACATCGCACCCGCGTGCGCCGACGCGCGGCGTTACTTGGTGAGCGTGTTCCGCGAGATCGCCGAACGCTACGACGTCGACGGCATCCATCTGGACTACGTGCGCTACGCGTGCGACGAGATGGGCTACTCGCCGTACGCGCGAGACGCTTTTCTGGCCGAGCACGGCATCGATCCGGTGCAGATCGACGCGTCTGTGCCGCCGCGCGTGCTGGCGGAGTGGCGCGCGTGGCGCGCGGAGCAGGTGAGCACGCTCGTGCGCGACACGCGTGCCGCGCTCGACAGCGTGCGCTCCGGCATCACGCTCTCCGCTGCGGTGTTCGCCAACCCGGAGGACGCCTACCTGCATCGCGGACAAGACTGGCCGCGATGGTTGCGGGAAGGGTGGATCACCTTCGCCGCGCCGATGTGCTACGGCGAAGCGTGGATGTCCGTCGAGCGGCAGATTCGGCGCGCGCGCGAGGTCGCGGGCGACGGTGTGCTGTACGTCGGTCTCGCGAACTACAACCAAAGCGCGAGCGACTTCGCGATGCGCGTCCTGCTCGCGCGCGCTGCGGGCGCGCAGGGCATTGCCGTGTATTCCTACGATGCGATCGCAGACGATCCGGCGTACTGGGCGTACCTCACGCACAACGTGTTCGCGCCTGCGAGCGGTGAGGATGCGATATCGCGCGCGCTACCCGGTGGGGACGGCGAGTAGCGCGCGCGGTGACGTGAGGCCGCTACACCATGCGCTCGCGCAGCGCGCGGCTCACGGCTTCTGCCACGCTGTGCACCTGCAACTTGCGGTAGACGTTGCGCACGTGCGTCCGCACCGTATCGAGGCTGATGCCCAGGCGGTCCGCCGCCTGTTTGTAGGCGAGCCCGTCGACGAGCGCGCGCAGGACCTCCCGCTCGCGCTCGCTCAACCCCACGTCGACCTGGGGTCCAGCGTGCAACGGCGGGGCGGCGCGCACGAGGTCGAGCAGCGTGCGCGCGACACCCGCCGTGAGCGGTGCGCCGCCCGTGGCGATCACCTGCAATTGCTCGAGAAGCTGCGCCGGCGGCGTCCGTTTCAGGAGATAGCCGTCGGCGCCGGCGCAGATCGCTCGGAGGATCGTCGTAGACTCCTCGAAC
>CAZEPH010000577.1:0-1709 GCA_964514075.1 uncultured bacterium
TCTCCTGCGCCGTGAACGTGAGTGCCGCCTTTCGCGCGAGGAGTCGCGCGGCCGCGCCGGGATCGTGTGCAACGAACGACGCCGCGCGCCGCGTCCAGTACGCCGACACTTCGTTCGGGGTGAGTTCGCGTCCCGCACCACGTTCGGCGCGCGATCGCATCGTGCGCGCGAGTGCGCTCGTGTCGGCGACGAGCGAGTCCTCGAGCGGGAGGTGAAACGTCCCCGTCGCTTCGGGGTTGTTGCCGATCCACAGGTTGATGCCCCCGCTCGTGGATAGGGGCACGGCCTGTCCCGTGTGCGCGAGCGTTCCCACGGTCTGTGGTGCAAGCGCGAGCGCGAGGCCGGCCGCATACCACGCGGCACGGAGGGCGGAGCGCTGCGACCACGCGAGCCAGGCACAGAGCGCCAGCGCCAGCAGGATTACCGGCGGGCTTAGGAGCGCCGACATCCCCAGGAGGAATCCCGCACACGCCGCGCGCGTGCGCGTCACCCCCGCTGCGCGCGGCGCGAAGCACCACAACGCGCCCGCTTCGCACATGAGCGACAGACTCGCGGGCAGCACTTCTCCTTCGAAGAAGACGAACGGCGGATAGAGCGCGGCGAGAGCGAGTGTGATCACGCCCACGCGCGGTCCCGCCCAGCGGCGCGCGGCATCGGCGAGCACGCACGCCGTCACGAGACCGCACGCGAATTGCAGAGCGCGCACCGCGTCGATCGATCCGGAGAGAACGTGGAGAATGACCGGGTACGCCGGGGAGAGAAACGCCGGCTCGCCGAGAAGCGTCGCGAGCGAACGGCCGGCTTGCTCCACGTAGTAGGCGCTATCCCCGAACGGCGTGCGCGCGAAGGCGAGACGATCCAGTTGCTGTGCGTACACCACGCGGAGCAGCACGCCGGCCGCGAGAGAGAGCCCCGCCCACACAGCCCACGTGCGCGACGGCGCGGACGCCGCCGGTGTGGCGCGCCGCCGCCGCGTCACAGCAGTCCGAGTTGCAGCTTCGCCGCGTCGCTCATCATGCCTTGATTCCAGGGCGGATCGATGACGATGCGAACCGCGACGTCGGTCACGCCCGGCACGGCAGCCACCTTCGACTCCATGTCGCGCCGCAGCACGTCACCCATGCCGCAGCCCGGCGCGGTGAGCGTGAAGACGATCTCGACGCTGTGACCGCCGTCGTGCGGCGTCACGGTGCAGGAGTACACCAAGCCGAGATCCACCACGTTCACGGGAATCTCCGGGTCGTAGCACGAACGCAGCACGTCCCACACCCGGTCGTCGATCGAGCGCTCGCCCGCGTCGGGCGCGACGGTGGACGCGTCCTCCGCGACCAGTCCCAACGCATCCGCGTCGCGTGCGTCGATGCGCACCATTTCGCCGCCGGGGGTCTGCACCGTGTAGTTGCCGCCGAGCCGTTGGAGGATCGTCACGACGGAGTCCGCGGCGAGGCGCGTGGCCTGTCCGTACGGAATGGTGACGGCGTCGACGTCGCGCTGCAGTGTGACGGTGGCGAACGCGCTCATGTCTCCTCCGTTGTGACGGGAGCCGCCTGACCGGCGAGTGCGGCCTTCACCGCGTGCCACGCGAGGCCCGCGCACTTCACGCGCGCGGGGTATTCGCGCACGCCCGCGAATACGGCGAGTTTTCCGAGCGGCTCCGTGTCCACCGGCTCGGCGGGAGGCGTGGTGATCATCGCATGGAACCGTTCGAT
>CAZEPH010000578.1:0-1685 GCA_964514075.1 uncultured bacterium
GTCGCGGATACGCGTGAGGACGACGACGCACTGCGCGCGCGCGCGGCAGCGGAGGGGTTCGCCGAGCGGCTGACGTTTCTGGGCGCCGTCTATGGCGAACCCAAGGTGCAAGCGTATCTCCACGCCGCGGTGCTCGTGCTGCCGTCGTGGATCGAGGCGTTCCCGCTCGTCATTCCGGAGGCGATGGCCGCGGGGCTTCCACTCGTGGTGACGCGCGTCGGCGTGGTAGGCGACTACGTGAGCGAAGACGACGGCGCGGTCATCGAGTCGCGCGATCCCCCTGCGATCGCGCGCGCGGTGAACGCGCTCTTGCGCGACCCGGGGCGCTGTGCGCGCATCGCGTCGCGTGCGCGCCGCCGCGCGGAGGAGGAGTTCGACGTGGAGGCTGGCGCCGCGCGTGTGCGCGAGGTGCTCCGGAGCGTGAGCGCATGAACGCGACGATTCGGGTCTATGGCCCGCCGCGCGACACCGCGGGCGTGATCGCCTGCATCGTGGAGTTGCAGGAGTTCGAACGCACGATCGAACCCACGCTGCCGCGCGGCACGGACATGGCGGAGGCGTATCACGCGTACTTGATGGAGCAGTGCGCGGAGTGCGACGGCGTCGTCTACGTGGCCGAAATGGGCGATCGCGTCGTCGGGTACGTCTCCGTCTGGGCGCACGTCATCTCGCGCGGCATTGACGACTCACGCGAGCCGTACGCATACGTCTCGGACCTGGTGCTCCTGCCGGAGGCACGCGGACGCGGGTGGGGGCGCGCGCTGCTCGCACGCGCGGAGGAGTACGCGCGGGAGCGCGGCGCGCGGACCCTGCGCATCGCAGTGCTAGCGGAGAACACCGTCGCGCGCGACCTGTACCTGACACTCGGATTTCGCGAGCGTTCGGTGGTGCTCGCGAAGTCGCTGCGTTAGGCGAGACTTACTGCGCGATCGAAGGGGCGGGGGGTTGCCATAGTTCGATGCGATTCCCCTCCGGATCCATCACCCAGCCGAAGGCACCGAACTCCGACTCTTCGACGCGATCGTCGACCGTGCATCCTTCCGCGCGCAAGGTGTCGAGCAACGCGCGCAGGTTCTCGACACGGTAGTTGATCATGAAGGGCGCCGTGCTGGGAGCGAAGTAGGTGGACTCTGCCTCGAAGATGCTCCACACCGTTGTGCCGTCCGGTTCCGGACGTTCCGGCGTGTGCCACGGGAATGACGTGCCGCCCCACTCCTGCACGTCGATTCCGAGATGACGCTGGTACCATGCGCGCAGCGCGTCCGCGTCCTTCGCCTTGAAGAAAATGCCGCCGATGCCCAGAACCCGTGTCATGGCTCCTCCTGTGATCTTCGCGGATCCACTGATACCGTCTCCACGGCGCACCGTCAACTAACGGCCGATGCAACCATCCGCTCTAGACCGGGAGGTTGGTGCGCGACGTGCGGGAGGCCAGGAGCGAATCGAGAGACACGATGTTCCCTCGCCGGTCGACTTGTCCGAACTGCAACACGCCCGTGGGGCAACTCTGCACGCATGCGGAGCACCGCACGCACTCCGGATCCTCCATCGGCAGGCCCTTGTTCGCAAAGTTCATGATGTCGATGCCCTGGTGGCACACCGATGTGCACACGTTGCACGAGATGCACTTCTTCTTGTCCGACACGATGCGGAAGGTGCTGAAGCGCGCGTACACGTGCATGAGC
>CAZEPH010000579.1:0-1685 GCA_964514075.1 uncultured bacterium
GCACGCGGATCGCGGTGGTCTTGCCCGCGCCGTCCGGACCGATCAGCCCGACGAACTCACCCGCGCGCACCTCGAACGTGAGACCGGCGAGCGCCGTGCGAGCGCCGTAGCGCCGAGCGAGGTTGCGCGCGACGATCACGGCTCGGCAAACGTCACGTCCGCCGGCATGCCGATCGCCAGCGATCCGTCCGGGTTGTCCACCGCGACCTTCACCGCGTAGACCAACTCCGCGCGCGCATCCCGTGTTTGCACGTTCTTCGGCGTGAACTCCGCACGCGACGCGATCCACGTGACCCGGCCCGCGAGCGGGCGCCCGCGCAACGCGTCGACGGCGACGCGCACGGGCGCGCCGAGGCGCACCCGGCCCACGTCGTGCTCGCTCACGTACACGCGCACCCACATGTGCGCGAGATCTCCGATGGCGTAGAGCGGGACGCCGGGTCGCGCGAACTCCCCCGTCTCGACGAACCGCGTAAGGACGACACCGCGTGCGGGTGCGCGCACCGTCGCCTCCGCGATCTGCTGCTCGACGAGACGTGCGTGCGCGCCGGCCTCGTCGCCCCGCGCGCGCGCCGCGTCGCGTTGCGCGCGCGCCGCCACCTCCCCCTCGACGAGCGCGCGCCACTCGGCGTCCACGTCGTCGAGTCGCTGCCGCGTGGCCGCGGTGTCCGACACCAACGCCGCGACCCGCGCGCGCGTGCGCGCCACGTTCTCGCGGCGGATCGCGGTCTGCGCGAGCGCACGGTCCGCGGCGCGCACCGTTGCGCGCGCCCCGTCCAACGCCGCGCTCGCCTGCGCGCGCTGGGTGCGCAGTTTCTCCACGTCGATCTCCACGAGGACCGCGCTCGAGTCCACGGCGTCGCCTTCGCCCGCGTGCACGCGCAGGACCGTCCCCGTGCTCGCGCTGCTCACGACGATCTCCCGCGCTTCGAGAACACCGGACGCGGTGACGGGTCCGGCGGCCTCGCGACCGCAGCCGGACGCCGCAGAGCACAGAAGAGCGCTTGCGAGCAGGCGCGTCGGGCGGTTCATCGCTGCGAGTCCTCCGGATGATCCACGGACGTCGCGCGCACCCAGTTGGCGCGCGCAATCGCATAGTCGGCGCGCGCGCGGATGTCGTCCTCGCGCGCGCGCGCGAACGTTCGTTGCGCCTCCACCACGTCAGCGGACGTAGCCTGCGCGTTGCGATACTCCGCGTCGACGACGCGCGAGTCGTCTGCCGCTTGCTCCGCGGCGCGCGCGGCGAGCGCCGCCGCGTCCTCCGCCTCCGTCAGGCGCAGGTGCGCGCGCGTGACGTCCAGCGTGATATCGGTGGCGAGTTGCGCGATCTCCACGTCCAGGCGCGCGCGCGCCGCGTCACCCGCGGCGATCTGCGCCGCGCGCGCGCCGCCGTCGAACACGGGCCACTGCAGCGCGACGCCGACGGTCCAGTACGTCTCCCACGTTTCATCGAGTTTGTTCGGACCGGGCTTCGCGTAACCGGTCGCGCCGCGCAGGGCAAGCGACGGGAGGCGCTCGGCGCGCGCCGCGTCGACGGAAGCACGCGCCGCATCGCGGCGCGCGCGGCGTGCACGCAGCTCGGGGCGCGCGGCGAGTGCCTGGGCGATCGTGGGTTCCATCGCACGCGCACGTTCCGCACGCGCAGCTCCGGGATCGGGCAGCGGTTCGGGGAGTGTGTCCTGCAC
>CAZEPH010000580.1:0-1669 GCA_964514075.1 uncultured bacterium
GACCAGCGTGTGCAGTTCGTCGATGAACAGGATCACCGCGCCCTCTGACTGCGCGATGTCCTTGAGTACCGCCTTGAGCCGGTCCTCGAACTCCCCGCGATACTTCGTCCCCGCAATGAGCGCACCGAGGTCGAGCGCGACGACGCGCTTCTCGCGCAGCGTCTCCGGCACGTCACCGGCAACGATGCGTTGCGCGAGACCCTCGGCGATCGCCGTCTTCCCCGTGCCGGGCTCGCCGATCAGGACCGGGTTGTTCTTCGTGCGCCGCGCGAGGATCTGGATCACGCGGCGAATCTCGTCATCGCGTCCGATCACGGGATCCAGCTTCTGCCGGCGCGCGAGGGCCGTGAGGTCGCGACCGTACCGGTCCAACGCCTCGTACTTCTCTTCCGGGTTTTGATCCTCCACGCGCGCGCCGCCGCGGATCGACTGCAGCGCCGCGAGGACCGTCTCGTGCGTGAGACCCGCACTCTGCAGCGCGCGGCAGAGGGGATCCTTCGCGGGAAGCATCGTGAGCCCGAGGAGCACGTGCTCCATGCTCACGTACGCATCGGTGAGGCGTTCCGCTTCGCTCGTCGCGTCGGTGAGGACCGCGCGCAACCGCGAGCCGAGGTACGCCTCCGCACCGCCGCTGACGCGCGGCGCCTTCGCGAGCAACGCGTCCGTCGCCGTGCGCAACGCGACCGGATCGGCTCCGGCCTTCGCCACCACGCGCGGAACGAGTCCATTCTCCTGATCGAGCGCGGCGAGCAGCACGTGCTCGGGCGCGATCTCCTGGTGACCCTGCGTGGCGGCGAGGTGCTGGGCCGCCTGCAGTGCATCTTGAGCCTTGACCGTGAGTTTATCGAGTCGCATTCGTCGTCCTGTTCGCCGCGCCCCGTGCGTGGCGGTTCATCGCGTCTTTCGATGGGCGGACGAGCTCCGCGTCACGCTGGAGCGCGATTCCACGCGAATCGAGACGATTCGATCGCTCTCTTCCGTGGCGTTCACGACGTCCATCCCGTCGACCACCTCGCCGAAGACCGTGTAGCGTCCGTCCAGGTGCGGCTGGGGTGAATGCGTGATGAACCACTGGCTGCCCCCCGTATCGGGACCGGAGAGCGCCATGCCGAGCGTTCCCGTGAGGTAGCGGTGACGGTTGAACTCGTCGGGAATCGCGTAGCCGGGACCACCCCATCCCGTGGAATCCGGATCCCCGTCCTGGATGACGAAGTTCGGCACGACGCGATGCACCACGAGCCCATCGAAGTAGCCGGCGTTCGCCAGCGAGGCGAAGTTGGCGACGGTTTGCGGTGCATCCTGCGGGAACAGGCGCACGTGGATGTCGCCGCGCTGCGTGCGAATGGTCGCGGAGGCGGCGAGCGCCGTCTCGAACGGCGTGGGATCCGGGACCGCGCGCCGAGCGGCGCGCGCGGCGCGTGGCCGTCCGGCCGCGCGAGCGAGGCGCGCGGCCTCCGCGTCTCCCAGCGCGGAACCGGCGGACGTGCGCGCGGCGTCCCGCACCCGCGGCTCCGGATCGGCGAGCGCACGCCGCGCCACCGTGCGCACGAACGCGCGCAGGCTGTCTTGCTGCACGGTGCCTGCGGCCGAATCCACGAGAGCCGCCAGCGCGGACATGACGGAGATGCGTGTGTCGCCCTCGGCGGGCCCGCTCCAGCGATCGTACGCG
>CAZEPH010000581.1:0-1666 GCA_964514075.1 uncultured bacterium
CGGAACGGGAGCCTGGTTCCCGCCGACCGCTCGCTCGCGAATGCGCGCAGCCGGCCGATCGGGAGCGCGCGTTCATCGACCACCTGCACCATCCGGCGGCCAACCGCGCCGGATGCGCCGAAGACGGCGAGTGTGAGGCCGGACGTCACTTCTTTCGCCTGACCGACTTCTTCGGTGAGGAAGGGACCGGCGTCGACGGACGCGGCGCCTGCGCCGACCACAATTGCTCCCACGTCGTCGCGGACTTCGCGACCTCGAGGGCGGGCAGGACGACCACGGTGCCACCCATTGCGCGCATCGCGGACACTTGGTCACTCAGAGTTGCGAGCGGCAGGGACGTGTCGAGGTGGAATCCCCACGGCACGCCGTTCGCCTCGCCGTGCGTGTTGCCGACGTACGCGCGCAACGCCTCGCCCGTGCGCGCCTCGGGCCGCACCGCGAGCCACGAGATGTTGCCGCGGTTCACGGCGAGCGACCACTCCTGCACGTGCGTCTCGCGCGTGGTGGACGGGCGCACGAACCACCCGAGCTGGCAGTCGGGGAACGTGCGGCGCATCGCGCGGTAGAGGGAGCTGGGGAAGACGCGCATTTGCTCGTTCCGCCACTGCAGCCAATCCAGATACTGCAGGTCGGTCTTGTCCATGTTGCGGGGATCGACGCCTTCCAAGTTCGTGAACATGTCGATGGAGATCTTGTCGTACGAGTAATCATCGGACGGGAATTCGATTCCGTCGAGCGCAACGCCGAAGACGGGATACCGGGACATCGTGTCTTTGAGCACGTTGAAGAGGAAGCGGTGCACGTCGAGCTGCTGCGGAGACATCGCGTAGCGCCACACGCCCGCGGTGCTGTCGGCGTAGCCGGGCGTTCCGTCCCGCCGCACGGCGGTCATGCCGCGGTGCGATCGAACGAACGGCCCTTCGTCCGGCCGCGAGAGCGGACTCTCCCACACGGTGAAGCCGCTCGAGAGGAACAACCACGCGCGGACCTTCGCGTCCGACGCGGCGCGCGCGATCACCGTAAGAGGATCCGCACCAGCGATCGCGGAATCGGGACGCGCGATGCTGCTGCCAAAGTAGGGAACGGTGGCGCGCGTCCACATGTCCACGAGGAGGTCCGTCGCTCCCGCGCGCACGGCGGAATCCACCGCGGCCTGCAGCGAGGCGGCCGGCAGCGCGAGGTCCTCGCGCGTGAAGTACACGAGACGGCGCGGCCCGAGCGAATCCACGTACGCCTTCGGCCGCATCAGCGAACTGTCCACACGCCCGCTGTCGATCTGGGCGGCGAGGCGCCGCAGCATCTCGCCCGGTGCGGGTTTGGGCTTTTCCTCCGCATGCGCACACATCGCGATCATCAGAGCGATGGTTGAGAGAACTGCGCGGAGCGCGTTACTGCGTGAGAACGTACCAGGCAAGGTTCACTCCCATTTTCATTGCGTCTTCCCGTTTCGCGGCCGGATCGTTGTGCGAGTCCACCCAGCCGTCGCTGATATTGGTGTTGTACGTGTAGAACACGGCCAGTCGACCGTCGAGGAAGATCCCGTAGCCGTGCGGAGCGCCGGGGTAGTGCTCGTGCGTCTTGGGCAGGCCGCGCGAGAAGTCGTAGACGCTCCCGTAAATGGCGTGGTTGAACGGCAGCTCCACCAGTTCCGATCCCGGCAGAGCGG
>CAZEPH010000582.1:0-1666 GCA_964514075.1 uncultured bacterium
CTCGACGAGCAGCACCGTCATCCCGTCGTCGTTGATCTGGCGGATGGTCGCGAAGATCTCGCGCACGATGAGCGGCGCGAGCCCGAGCGACGGCTCGTCCATGAGCAGCACGCGCGGGCGAGCCATCAGTGCTCGCGCGATGGCGAGCATCTGCTGTTCTCCTCCCGACAGCGTACCCGCGGCTTGCGCGCGTCGCTCTCTCAGGCGCGGAAACAGCGCGTACATGCGATCCAAGTCGGACCGGATCGCGGCGGTGTCCCGACGCAGGTAGGCTCCGAGTTGCAGGTTCTCTAACACGCTCATGTTTGCGAAGACAATGCGGCCTTCGGGCACGTGCGAAATGCCGCGCGCGACGACCTCGTGCGGCGGCAGCTTGGCGATGTCCGTTCCCTCGAAGACGATCGTGCCGCCGCGCGGCTTCAGCAACGAGGAGATGGTGCGTAACAGCGTGCTCTTCCCCGCGCCGTTCGCGCCGATCAGCGTGACAATCGATCCCTTCTGCACGCGCACGGACACACCCTGCAGCGCATGGATCGCCCCGTAGTAGACGTCCAGGTCCTGCACGTCGAGAAGCACGTCGCTCACGCGGGCGCCTCCTCTCCCAGATAGGCTTCCACCACCTTCGGGTTCGCGCGGATCTCCGCCGGCGTGCCTTCGGCGATCTTCACGCCGTAGTCCAGCACCGCGATGCGGCGGCAGCAGCCCATCACGACCTTCATGTCGTGTTCGATCAGGAGGATCGTGAGGCCGAAGCGCTGGCGCACGTCCTCGATCAGGTGCATCAACTCGTCGCTCTCTTGCGGGTTGAGGCCGGCCGCGGGTTCGTCGAGCAACAGAAGACGCGGGCGGCCGGCCAGCGCGCGTGCGATTTCCAACCGCCGCTGCTGTCCGTACGGCAGGTCCGTCGCGCGGACGTCCAGAAACGGTCGCAGGCCGAACACGTCGAGCAGTTCCTCGGCCTGCACGCGCATCGCGCGCTCGTCGTGCACGAAGCGCGGCGTGCGCAGAACCGCGTCCAGTAGAGTGGATTGAGTGTGCTGATGCGCGGCGATGCAGACGTTGTCGCTGCACGAACGCGAGCCGAACAACCGGATGTTCTGGAACGTCCGCGTGATGCCGGCGTGCGCGATCTTGTGCGGCTTCATTCCGTGAATCGGCCGGCCTTCGAACAGAATGCGCCCCGCGGTGGGTGCGTACACGCCGGTGATGAGGTTGAACACGGTGGTCTTGCCGGCGCCGTTCGGGCCGATCAGCCCGAACAGCTCGCCCTGTGCGATCTCGAGGTCGAGATCGCCCACGGCCTTGAGCCCGCCGAACTGAATCGTGACCTTCTCGAGCGAGAGCGCGCTGCTCATGCCTTCCGTCCCAGGAGAGCGCGCAGCGACAACTCGCGTGAGCCGAGCAAGCCCTGCGGGCGCGTGATCATCAGCACGATCAACATGAGCGAATAGATGACCATGCGGTATTCCTTCACGGGCCGCAGCAACTCCGGCAGGAGCGTGAGGATGATCGCCGCGAGGATCGACCCGCTCACGCTGCCCATGCCGCCCAGCACCACCATCGCGATCACCTCGATCGACTTGAGGAACGTGAACGAGTTGGGGTTCACGTAACTCAGGAAGTGCGCGAAGAGCCCGCCGGCCACGCCCGCGAAAAACGCACCGAG
>CAZEPH010000583.1:0-1662 GCA_964514075.1 uncultured bacterium
CGTACATCGACGCGTTCGCGACGTCGAGGCCCGTGAGTTCGGCAATCATGGTCTGGAATTCGTAGATGACCTGCAGGGTGCCCTGGCTGACCTCGGGCTGATACGGCGTGTACGCCGTCGCGTATTCCGAGCGGCTCATGAGCGTGCGCACGAACACCGGCACGTAGTGGTCGTACGATCCCGCTCCCATGAACGACACGGGCCGCGCGGCTGCGATGTTCCTTCCCGCGCGATCCGCTGCGCGGCGCACCAAGTCCGCCTCCGCGTACGGCCCCGGGACGTCCAGCGTGCCGTCGTATCGCAAGGCTGGAGGGATCGGCGCGAACAACTCGTCGATCGACGACGCGCCGATCGCGCGGAGCATCTCCTCGCGTTCCGGATCCGATGCAGGGATGTAGCGCATGCTAGGTGGTCGCGCCTCCGGTGTGCTCGCGATACGCCGCCGCATCCAGGAGATCAGCCGGCAACTCGCCGCTCACGCGCACCTTGATCAACCATCCCTCTCCGTACGGCGCACGATTGATAGAGCCGGGATCGGAGGCGGCCGCGTCGTTGCGCTCGGTCACCTCCCCCGTCACCGGTGAGAACAGGTCGCTCACCGCCTTCACCGCTTCGATGACGCCGAACGGTTGCATGTGCGTCACGGCCGCTCCGACCGCGGGCAACTCCACGAAGACGACGTCGCCCAGTTCCGACTGCGCGTAGTCCGTGATGCCGATCGTCGCGATGCCGTCCGCGAACCGCACCCACTCGTGTTCCCGCGTGTACGTGAGATCCGATGGAATCTCCACCGCTCCTCCTTACTTGTGACTGCCGTTCGCGTAGAACGGACGCTTCACCACTTCGATCTCCACGGCGGATCCGCGCACGTCAATCGACAATCGCGTGCCGACCTTCGCCCGATCCGCGCGCACGTACGCCATGCCGAGCGCACGCTGCACGCTCGGCGCGAACGTGCCGCTCGTCACCGTTCCGACCTCGCCGTCGCCGTCGCGCACGAGAGCGCCATGACGCGGAATCGCACGCGCATCGCCTGCGAGAAAGCCGACGAGTTTGCGCGCGGGGCCGTCGGCCTTCTGCTGGACGAGCACGTCGCGCCCAAGGAAGTGCGGCTTGTCCCACTTGACCGTCCACCCGAGCCCGGCCTCGACGGGAGTCGTGCTTTCGTCAATGTCGTTTCCATAGAGGCAATAACCCATCTCGAGCCGCAGCGTGTCGCGCGCGCCGAGTCCCGCCGGCGCCGTGTGCACGCCGAGCGCTCGGCCTGCGGCCTCGAGCGCCTCCCAGACCGCGACCGCGCGGGAGGCGGGCACGACGATCTCGTAACCGTCTTCGCCCGTGTATCCCGTGCGTCCGACGAGCACGTCCACCCCCAGCGCCCGGCCGGGCGCGCATGAGTAGTAGGCCAGCGCGCGCACCGCCTCGCCCAAGACGCGGGCGGCGACATCCTCCGCGCGCCGCCCCTGCACGGCGATCAGCCCGGTCTCGTCCGTGCGGTCCACGATCGTCACGTCCGGCGGCTTGTGCTCGTTCAGCCACGCGATGTCTTTCGCCGCGTTCGCCGCGTTCACGATGACGAGGAAGTGGTCCGGGAATCCGTACACCAGAAGGTCGTCGATGATGCCACCCGTCGGGCGGCACAATGGAGAGTACAGCGCCTTC
>CAZEPH010000584.1:0-1653 GCA_964514075.1 uncultured bacterium
CAGTTGATGCCCGTTGTAGTGGAAGTCGCCGACCAGCGGCACGCCGACGCCGGCGACGAGCACGCGCGCGACGATCTCCGGCACCGCACGCGCCGCCTCGCGCGTGTTCACGGTGATGCGCACGATCTCGCTTCCCGCGCGCGCGAGGAGCGCCACCTGCGCAGCGGTCGCAGCCGCGTCTTCGGTGTCCGTGTTCGTCATCGACTGCACGACGACGGGATGTCCGCCGCCGAGGGCGACTCCGCCGACGCTGCACGTTACGCTGACGCGGCGACTACGCACGCGGAGAGTCCGCGACCACGCCGTCGGCCACAACGGTGCCCAGCGCGTCGAACGGCGAGCCGCCCTTGCCAGAGAGCCCCGGGTGCGAGCCGATGCCGACGGCGATCGCGCCCTGTACGATCGAGTTGTCCATGAGGCACATGGGAGCCGCGGGGTTGAGGCCGATGCTGAACCACCCAATGCGGCGCGCGGAATCCGACATGCCGCGCATCATCGCGTCGAGCCGCGCGCGCTCCGTGCGAGAACTCCACGACACGATGCGCCCCGCCTGCACGTCGAGACGCACGTCACGAATGACGAACCCGCGTTGGTACAGCGGATCGCGGAAGCGAATCGTCCCCGACGCGCTGCGCGGCTCCACGCCGACGGCGAGGCGGCCGGCGGGGAGCAACGCCTCCTGCATGCGACGCGCGGCATCGTCGGGTCCGATCATGCCGTCTTCGACGAACGTCGCGCCCGTTGTGCGCAGACGCAGGTCCGTGCCCACGCCGCGTATGCGCAACGCGCGCGGCCGCGCGTAGCGGCGCGCGAGCCGCGCGCCGGCCGACGCCACGGCGGGCAGATCCACATCGAGCGCCGCCTCGAACCCTGCGCGCCAGCGGCGCAGATCCAGTCCGTACACGCTCGCGCGCCCCTCACTCACCCACCCGATGGGAATCGCGAGGTGGCGAAAGCCGCGCCGCTTCTGCCGCGGCGCATCTTGCTTCGTTCCGCCGACGCCGTTCGCGCGCAGCTTCGCGTCGGGCACGCGCTGGAGTTTCGCCGCATCGCCGAGACCGCCGACGTACACGGATGCGGTGGCCACCGTGCTGATCGCGCGCTCCGCCGGGGACGGCGCTTCGAGCCACGAGCGGGGCAAGAACTCCATCGACGTGAACCACAGATCGTCGCTCATGAGCGTGATGTGCGTGTCGCTGCCGATGCGGCGCGCTTCCAGCGCAATCGCCTCGGCGAGAGGTATGGCGGGCGGGTAGCAGTAGATCTCCAAGACGTCACGCGGGACGAGACGGAGACTGCGACGGGCGATCTGCCGGCCGAGCGGGAGCCAGCGTTCAAATGGGGGGCGCGGGGTCATCGAGTGCTCCTGGAGGTCACGTCGCTGTGGTGAGTGCGGTGATCGCTCAGGGCCACGAACGCTTGACGACGGGACGCGGCGCGCAGCGGCCGCGCGGGAAGACCTCCCCGCGCTCGGCCATCGCGAGCTGCTCACCGACGATCTCCAGCGTCGCGCATCCGAACGTCACGCACAGAAGGATCAGGCTGAGGGTGTCCATCACGCGGAGTGTAGCGCGCGCGGCGGGCGGCGGGAACTACCTCAGCACGTCCTCGGCCAGCGACGACGTCTCCGGGCTCGGGGCGGTTTGCAGAACC
>CAZEPH010000585.1:0-1651 GCA_964514075.1 uncultured bacterium
GCATCGAGGCGGAAGCGGATCGACGAGCCTGTCGCCCACACGCGCACGCCGTCGCCCGAGGCGCGCGGCTCCGGGACCGACGTGATCAATGAGTCCGTCCATCGCCCCAGGAAGAGCGACGCCTTCGCTCCCGCTTGCGTGAACGCGCCGCCTGCGTACAAGTCGTAGCCGACGGGGAGCAGCGCGTTCACGACATCGTTCGCGCCGGAGCCGAGCGCGCTCCACGATGCGCCGTCCCATCGCGCGACGTTGCTCGCGCTGCCGCCGCCGGTGTCCACGAAGTCTCCGCCCGCGAAGAGCGCGCCGTTGTACGACGCGAGCGCGTACACCTGATCGAACACGCCGCCGCCCACGCCACCGTCGAGTGCGCTCCACGCGACGCCGTCCCATCGTGCCACCCCGAGCGCGGGCGCCCCGCCTGCTTGCGTGAACACGCCCGCCGCGTACAACGCGCCGCCATGCACGACGAGAGCGTTGATCGCGCCGTTCGTGCCCGTACCGAGTGCGCTCCACGCAACGCCGTCCCATCGCGCGATGAACGAGGCGGGCGCGCCGTCCGCCGTGCTGAACGTGCCGCCTGCGATGAGATCGCTCCCGAACACGGCGAGTGCGCGCACATCGCCGTTCATTCCGGCGCCGAGTGCGGACCATGCGCTGCCGTTCCATCGCGCGATGAACGCGGCAGGCACGCCGCCCGCTTGCGTGAACGATCCGCCGGCGACGAGGTCACCGCCGTAGAGAGCGAGCGCGCTCACCACGTCGCTCATGCCGATGCCGAGCGCGGACCACGCGCTGCCGTTCCATCGCGCGATGTAGCTCACGGGCGCGCCGTCCGCGAACACGAATTGCCCGCCCGCGATGAGATCGGCGCCGTACGGTGTGAGCGCATCGACCGATGCATTCATTCCGCTGCCCGCGCCGAACGCGTTCCACGTGCTGCCGGTCCACTGCGCGATGCGCCCCGCGGGCGTTCCGCCCGCGTGCGTGAACGCACCGCCTGCAACGACGACGCCATTCCACGACGCGAGCGACTTCACCGCCGCGTTCGGTGCGGAGCTGAGTGCGAGCCACGCTCCGGCGCCGTCCCATCGCGCGATGCGCGTGATCGTCGACAACCCCGCGGCCGTGAATCCTCCGCCCGCGATCAAGTACGCGCCGTGCGGCGCAAGAGCGGTGACCGCGCCGTTCGTCCCTTGTCCGAGGCCGCTCCACTGCGCGCCATCCCATCGCGCGATGCGGTTCGCGGGCCCGCCGCCCGCTTGCGTGAACGATCCGCCCGCGTACGCTTCGTTGTTCCACGTCGTGAGCGATGACACGACGGCGTTCATCCCTTGCGTGCTCATTTGTTGCCAGCCGCCGAGCGTGCTCCACCGCACGACGCGTGTGTTGGGCGCTCCTCCGGCTTGCGTGAAATTCCCGCCGATCACGACGCTGTTGTTCCACACGGTGAGCGACGTCGCGGCGCCGTTCAGTCCCGCACCGATCGCGACCCACGCGCTACCGGTCCACTGCGCGATGCGCGAGGCGCTGAGTCCGTCCGCTTGCGTGAAGGCACCAGCGGCGATGAGCGTGCCGTTGTACGGTGTGAGCGCGGCCACGCGATTGTTCATTCCGCTGCCGAGCGTGCTCCATGTCGTGCCGTCCCATGTGG
>CAZEPH010000586.1:0-1628 GCA_964514075.1 uncultured bacterium
GAACGGCGGAGCGTCTCCCGCGGGAGAGTTGACCGGACGGACGATCGTCCTCGGGGTGACGGGCTCGATCGCCGCGTACAAGGCGATCGAGCTCCTTCGTCTCCTCGCGAAAGACGGGGCGGACGTGCACGTCGTGCTCACGGAGAACGCTCTGCGCTTCGTGGCGCCACTCACGTTTCAGGTGCTCTCGGGGCACCGCGTTACCACGTCCACGTGGGACGATCCCGAACCCGACACGACGAGTCCCGTCGGACACGTCGACCTCGCGACCCGCGCGGATCTGGTGATCGTGGCGCCGGCGACCGCGAATGCGATCGGCAAGTACGCGCACGGCATCGCGGACGATGCGCTCTCCACGCTTCTTCTCGCCGTGCGCGGCCCCGTGATGATCGCGCCCGCGATGAACACGGCGATGTACACGCATGCGGCCGTGCACGCGAACATGCGCGTCCTGGCGGAGCGCGGCGTGGAGTTCGTGGAGCCCGCATCGGGCGAACTCGCGTGCCGCACGGAAGGCGTGGGGCGGCTCGCGGAGCCGGAAGTGATTCACGCAGCGGTGCGCGCACGGCTCGCGCGCACGCGAGCGCTCAGCGGACGGACGGTGCTGGTGACGGCCGGCCGCACCGAGGAAGCCATCGATCCCGTGCGCGTGCTCACGAACCGCTCGTCGGGGAAGATGGGCGTCGCGCTCGCCGCGGCGGCGCGCGATCGGGGCGCCCGCGTCATCCTCGTTGCCGGCGCGATGTCCGTGGATCCGCCCGGCGGCGTGGACGTGCGCCGCGTGACGAGCGCGTCGGACATGTCCGCCGCGGTGCAAGCCGCTGCGCGCGATGCGGACGCGATCGTCATGGCGGCCGCGGTCAGCGACTACACGGTCGACTCGCCCTCCGAGCAGAAACTGGAACGTACGGGATCGATGACGCTCGCTCTCACGCCGACGGAGGACATCCTCGCGCGCGTGGCACGCGAGAAGGGAGCACGCGTGATCGTGGGTTTCGCTCTGCAGACCGGCGGCGACCCGGAGAACATCGCGCGCGCGCGCACCAAACTCGAACAAAAGAACTGCGACCTGATCGTGCTCAACAACGTGCTGGCCGCGGGCGCGGCGATCGGTGGCGACACGAACGTCGTCACGTTGATCGAGGGCGACGGCGAACCGCAGCGGTTGCCCTGCTTGCCGAAGCGCGCTGTCGCCGAGGCGATTCTCGACCGCGTCGACGTGTTGCTCGCGCGCCCGCGCGCGCGAATGAAGACGCGCACATGACCCCGCCCGACGATGACGTGCGTGCCGCTGCGGCGCTCGCGGTGAACGATGCGCGTCGCTACCTCACGCAGCGCGATCAACTCGGCGAGCCGCTGCTCGTGGGTGATCCGCCGGCCTCGCCTCCGCCGGCCGCACCGGTCGTGACGCCGGCGGTGCCGAGTTCGCTCCGGACCGCGCGCCCATCCGCCGACGACCCCGTTACTCGCGACGCCCTCGACTCCCTCGCACGCGATGTGCGCGCGTGCACCAAGTGCCCGCTCCATTCCACGCGCACCAACGGCGTGCCCGGCGTCGGCTCCGGTCGCAGCGGCATCATGTTCATCGGCGAAGGCCCCGGCGCCGACGAAGACGCGCAGGGCGAACC
>CAZEPH010000587.1:0-1621 GCA_964514075.1 uncultured bacterium
CCGAGCAGTACCGCGAGGGCCGCGTGCCGCTGCACACGCTGCGCGCCGACGTCGACTACGCGATCAGCGTGGCGATCACGACGTACGGCACGATCGGCGTGAAAGTGTGGATCTTCCACGGCGAAGTGATCACGGGCAAGACGCGTGAGGAGGCGTTCGCGTAGCCATGTTGATGCCCAAGCGAGTCAAGCACCGCAAGCAGCAACGCGGAAACATGCGCGGCACGGCGACGCGCGGTAACACAGTCGCGTTCGGCGAATACGGGCTCATGGCGCTCGAGCCGGCGTGGATCACGAACAGACAGATCGAAGCCGCGCGTGTCGCGATCACGCGGTCCATCAAGCGTGGCGGCAAGATGTGGATCCGCATCTTCCCAGACAAGCCGGTGACGCAGAAGCCGGCGGAAACGCGTATGGGAAAGGGCAAGGGAAACCCGGAGTTCTGGGTTGCCGTGGTGAAGCCGGGTCGCGTGATGTTCGAGCTGGAAGGCGTGAACGAAGTACAAGCCCGCGAAGCCATGCTGCTCGGCGCGCACAAACTCCCGATCAAGACGCGCTTCGTCTCGCGCGAGAAGGTGGACTAAATGCGTGAGCTCGCCGCCGGCGCGGTCCGGCAAATGACGCCCGATGAAGCGCAGGTCAAACTGCGCGACCTGCGGGAAGAGCTGTTCAACCTGCGGTTCCGAAACGTGATGCGGCAAGCGGACAACCCGCTGCGCATCCGCGAAGTGCGCCGGGCCATCGCGCGGATCAACACGATCCTGCGCGAGGACAGGACGGGCGCGCGTCGCATGGCGGGTGCGGAGAAGAAGTGAGAGAGGGATCGAACATGGCAGAGACCGCGCAGGTCCGCGGGCACCGCAAGGTGCGTGTCGGTCGCGTCGTGAGCGACAAGATGATGAAGACCGTCGTCGTGGCGATCGACAGCCTCATCAAGCACAAGACGTACGGACGCTACGTGCGCCGCACGCGGACGTTCAAAGTGCACGACGAGGAGAACCAGTGCAAGGTGGGCGACGTGATTCGCTTCACCGAGACGCGTCCGCTCAGCAAGGAGAAGCGCTGGCGGTTCGTGGAGTTCGTGGAGCGGGCGAAGTAGCCGCGCGCACCAGACTGAAAGAGAGAGAGACATGATTCAGCTCAGAACCATGCTCACCATCGCGGACAACACCGGCGCGCGCGTCGCTCAGTGCATCAAGGTGCTGGGTGGACACCACCGTCGCTACGGAAAGCTCGGCGACGTGATCGTGGTGTCCATCAAGGACGCGCTCCCCGGCGGCAGCGTGAAGAAGGGCGACGTGGCCAAAGCGGTGATCGTGCGCATGGTGAAGAACCAGCGCCGTCCCGACGGCACGTACATCCGCTTCGATCAAAACGCCGCCGTTCTCATCAACGACGACAAGGAGCCGAAGGGCACGCGCATCTTCGGACCGGTGGCGCGCGAACTGCGCGAGCGGCAGTTCATGAAGATCGTCTCGCTCGCGCCGGAGGTGATCTAGCCATGCGGCACGTTCTGAAGCATGACACGGTGGAAGTGATCGCCGGCGACGATCGCGGCAAGACGGGCCGCGTGCTGGAGGTCCTCCCGGAGAAGAGCCGCGTGCTCGTGGAGCACGTGAACA
>CAZEPH010000588.1:0-1601 GCA_964514075.1 uncultured bacterium
CTACGAGGACCAGCCGCCGCTGCTGTTGACGTTCAACTCGACCGAGGCGTTCGAGAACGGCATCGTGACCATCAGCGGCACGTACCGGGACGTGGCCGCGCACACGTACGAATTGGCCATCGATTGGGACGGCGACAACGTGGACGACGAGCAGTTCGCGGTCACGGGCGGCACGTTCCAGGCCACACGGCAGTTTTTGGACGACGACCCCACGGGCACCAAGTCCGACGTGAAGCCGATCCGCATCACCTTGATCGACGACTTCGGCTCGACGCACTCCCTGTCGCGCGACAACCGCATCACCAACGTGGCACCGTCGTTCTTCGACGTGTTCTTCGACAACGACAATTACGAAGGGAACACCTTCACGCTCAACGGCACGTACAGCGATCCGGGCACGCTGGACACGCACCAACTGCTGCTGGATTGGGACAACGACGGCTCGGTCGACCAGACGGTGAACGTTTCCGGCGGGACGTTCCAGGTGACGCACGTGTTCGCGGACGACGGCCCCTCGCCGGGGAACGGAACCGAGTCGGACGTGCATTTCGTCGGGGTCACCCTGCGCGACGACGACACCGACGTGGCCGACGTGGACAAGAAGGTGCGGGTGATCAACGTCACGCCGCTGTTCTCGTCGCTGAGCGTGAACGTCGCCACCGCGAAGACGGGCGACACGATCACGCTGACGGGAAACTTCACCGACCCCGGCACGGCCGACTTTCATCCCTACGACGTGAACTGGGGCGACGGCACGGTGGAGACGAATCTGCCGATTACGCTGGGACTGCGCACGTTCGTGCGGACGCACGTCGTGGCGGACCCCAACGGCGCGGACAACACCACCGCCGCCGCGGTGACGGTGCGCGTCACGCTGTTCGACGACGACGCCACGCAACGCGAGGAGAAGACGCAGTTCACCGTCGACGATCCGCCCAAGGTGCTGGACGTGCGGCTGCACTTCGGGCAACGGTTCCATTCGCTGGTGCATGACGCCGACCGCGTGCTGCCGTGGGTGAACGTGCAGGCCATCGAGGCGATCTTCAGCGAGGACGTGAGCACCAACCTGGCGCTGGCGGACGCGCTTTTGGTCCGCAACAGCGGGCCGCAGCCCGTGCTGTTAAACCCGACCTGGAACAGCGGGGCCAACGCGGCCACCTGGGCGATCCAGAACCCGCTGCTATTGGGCCGGTACGCGCTGACGCTCGACGGCGACGGCGTTGGGCCCGACGGCAACGAAGGCCTCCGCGACGTGCAGGGGAACTTCCTGGCGGGGGGCGATTTCGTGCGGAACATCCGCGTGCTGCCGGGCGACGTGAGCAACGATCAGTTCGTGAACGTGATCGATCGGATTCGAATGGACGGCGCCATCGCCGCGGCGAGCACCGCTCGAGTGTTCGATCTGAACGGCGACGGTGTGGTGAATGCGGCCGACAAGGCGATCATCAACGCGCGGCTGTATACGTTCTTGCTGTAGCGGGGGACGTATTGCGTGCCACGGCTCTGTGAGCCGTGGGGACTGCCACGGACTCCACTCACCGGAGGGCTCGCGCCCTGCCGCTACATCGTTACCGCACGGCTCAGAGAGCCGTGGCACGCGG
>CAZEPH010000589.1:0-1593 GCA_964514075.1 uncultured bacterium
GATGGCCGTGGGATCTGGTCCGGCGCAGCGGCGGCGTGGAGTTGCTGCACCCGTACATCGGATGGCGCGAAACGGATTGGTATCGCGGCACGGCCGACGCCGTGTATCAGAACCTCCCACACATTCGCGAGCGTGCGGCGGACGATATCCTCGTTCTCTCCGGCGATCACATCTACAAGATGGACTACCGGAAGATGTACGAGGCGCACCGCGACACGCGCGCCGACGTCACAGTGGCCGTGACGAGCGTGCCGCGCGAGGACGCACATCAGTTCGGCATCATCGAACTGGACGACGACAACCGCGCGATCGGTTTCGAGGAGAAGCCAGCGCGACCGCGTGCGCTCACCGCATCGATGGGCGTGTACATCTTCCGCACGAAGGTGCTCGAGGACGCGTTGCACGCGCTCTACCGCGAGAACCTCGCGCCCGATTTCGGCAAGAGCGTGATCCCCATGCTCGTCCCTGGTGGACGAGTCATCGGTTACGCGTTCGACGGCTACTGGCAGGACGTGGGAACCGTCGACTCGTACTACGACGCGACGATGGATCTCACGACGGAGCACCCGGGCTTGGATCTGCACGACCGTTCGTGGATCGTGCACACCGTTCCGGGCGATGCGCCGCCCGCGCGCTTCGCGGGCACGGGATCCGCGGATCAGAGTTTGATCGCACAGGGGAGCATCATCCGGGGTCGCGTGGAGCGCTCGGTGCTCTTCGCCAACGTGATCGTGGAGGACGGCGCGCACGTCACCGACTCGATCATCATGTCCGGCACCTGGATCGGCCCTGGCGCACAGGTGAATCGCGTGATCGTGGACAAGGGCGTGCACGTGGGGGCTGGAGCGCGCGTTGGGTGGGGCGCAGATATCACGCCCAACAAGAGTTGCCCCGATCACCTCTCAACCGGGATTACCCTCGTCGGGAAGACGACGCGATTGCCAGAGGGCATCGAGGTGGGACGAAATTGCCGTATCGGTCCCGGTCTGGTGGAGTCCGACTTTCCGCGTGTTCTGGCCTCCGGCGAGTCCGTCGACACGGACACCGACTAGCGTCGCGTTTTCGCTACAGCCCCTCCACTGAGCCGCCGATACCGTGTGCGGGCCACCTCGCACTCGCGCATCCCCGGCCCCACCCGAAGGAGGAAGGGCGTGTCGCAGCAAGACTTCAAGATCAACGCCGCCGTCCACAGCCTGATCAACCGCCGCTCTTTCGGGACGGCGAGTCTCGACTTCGGCACGACCAACGGCGTCGTCTACGTGAACGGCTCGATCGGCGCGGACGGCGCGTCGGCGTTGTCCCACCTCGAGTCGGAACTGCGTTCCGTCCCGGGCGTGCGGGACGTGGTGATCGGGATCGCGGGCTGGCGAAAGGCAGGGACCGAATGGGTGAGAACGCCTTCCACCTCGTCGTAGACACCGCCGACGACGCACGCCGGCGACTCGCGCTGGAGATCCAGCGTCATCCGCGCTATCCCGACCTGCATCTCTTGCTCGGGCTCGCGCACTACACGCAGGGCGCGCACGAAGAGGCGCGCCTGTGGTTCGCACGGGCGGTGGAGATCAACCCGTCGTACCGCGACGCGCATGCCTC
>CAZEPH010000590.1:0-1582 GCA_964514075.1 uncultured bacterium
ATCGAGCAGGGCTTCCTGTACGAAGGGCAGGAGGACCCGTTCTTCGGCGGCCCGTGCGGTGCGTCACATGTGCGGATATAATGGCTGCAGATGCAGACGAAGCCGATGACCCATGTGGAGAACCGCTGCAAAGGTGGATGTCACCCTTCCGGGATTCCAGTCGTCCTGAACATCAATGTTGACGCCTATGAGATGTTCGCACACGGCTTTCATTCGCCGTCGTTCCTTTACCAGTACGGTGGCATCGGCGCCATTGATGCGGCCGCGCAGCCGTTCCATGCAAAGGTGAATCTGCGGAATGCGCGGTACGGGTTCAGCAACTCGCGGATCGACCACAGGGCAACCGCATTCTCGCGTAATCCGTTAGATTCGTGACCTTTCCGCCCGCGGAGCGGGCGGGGGAGGTCATGGATGGCAACGAACTCGATTCAGGAACACTTCGCGGATCTTCCTGATCCACGGCGAGCCCAGGGGAAGCGGCACAAGCTTTCGGACATGATCGTGATCGCCGTCTGTGCGGTGATCTGCTGTGCCGACAGTTGGTCGGACGTGGCGGACTTCGGGCGGGCCAAACGCAACTGGTTCGAGACGTTTTTGGATTTGCCGCACGGCATCCCGTGCACCGACACGTTCGAGCGTGTGTTCGCGCGACTCGATCCGGACGCGTTCGAGCGATGTTTCATGAGCTGGACCGAAGCGTTGGCCGGCTCGTCGCGTGGCAAGCTGGTGGCGATCGACGGCAAGCGGATCCGTCGCAGCTTCGCGCACGCGTGGGATCATTCGACGGCCACGCACCTGATCAGCGCGTTCGTGCACGAGAACGCGACGGTGCTGGGCCAACTGTCGGTGGACGGCTGCAAGGAGAACGAGATTGTCGCGATCCCCAAGCTGCTGGAGCTTCTGGATCTGACCGGCGCGACGGTCACGATCGACGCGCTCGGGTGTCAGACGGAAATCGCCGGTAAAATCGTGCAAAACGGCGGGGATTACGTGTTGGCGGTCAAGGCGAATCAGCCGGCGTTGTACGAGGCGCTGAAGCGCAACCTCGACGAGATGATCCTGGAAAACTTCAAGGACATGCGGCACGGCTTCGTGCAAACCGTTGAGGGCGATCACGGCCGGATCGAGACGCGACGCGCGTGGGTCACCGACCAGCTCGACGATTGGCTGGACGCGTCGCAGCGGACGCGCTGGCCCGGACTCAAGTCCGTCGCCGTAATCGAAGCGGTGCGCGAGGTGCCGCCCAAACCAACGGCCAGCATCGAGCGACGCTACTTCATCAGCAGCCTGACCCACGCCGACGCCGACACCCACGCGTCACGCATGGCCGCTTGCGTCCGCGGGCACTGGTCCGTGGAGAACAAGTTGCACTGGGTGCTGGACGTGAGCTTCGCCGAGGACCAGTCGCGACAGCGAAAAGACAACAGCGCCCAGAACTTCAGCCGCCTGCGAAGGATCGCGCTGAACCTGTTGCGCCGGGAGACCACCAAAAAGCGAGGGGTTAAAGGAAAGCGGCTTAACGCCGCTTGGGACCACGAGTACCTGCTCAAACTGCTCACCGGATGAGAATGCGGTTGCCCTG
>CAZEPH010000591.1:0-1577 GCA_964514075.1 uncultured bacterium
TCCCCGCGACGTTCACGGTCACGGACTTGGTCACGGTGCCGACCGTGAGCGTGTTCGCGCCCATCTGCATCTTGCCGCTCGTGAGAACGAGCGAGGACGTCACCGTGATCGGATCCACCATCACGAGCGTGCTGTCGCCGGTGTCGAGCGTCAAAGATCCCACCGCGCGGAAAGCTGGGTGGAAGTGGAGAGAGCCGCCGCTCGTCGATCCATAAAGGCCGAAATAGAGGGTCGAGTTCATTGTCGTCCCAATCACCCCCGCTGCGTTCGATCCGCCCACATGACCGTAGATCGACAGTGCCCGGTCACGCGCGTCGAGCGTGTCGGCTGTACCGGAGAAGGCCAACGCCTCGGGGCCTTGGATGTAGACATCGGATGCGAGAACGACGCGCCCCCCGGTCTTCGCAAGGCGCATGGCTCCGATGCCGTTTCCGGGAGTCGCACTGGTGATGGTCTGCAAGGCGCTTCCTTGATAGACGAGCAGCCCGCTAACGTCCGCGCCCACGGGACCCAGGTGCAGGTCGCGCTCGAGATTGAGCGACGCGCCGGCTGGTCCGCCAAACACGTCTCCGTTCACCACGACGTCTCCCTGCACCGTGAGCGCCCATCGGTAGTCGCCGAACCAGAGGGATTGCCCCTCGGCGACCGTGAGCGATCCGGTGAGCGTCATCGGCCCCGTGTCGATGCTGTCGATGTTCACGCGCGTGAGTCCGACGGAATCCAGCACCACGTTCGCCGGCGTGAACGGCGCCGTCGTGCTCCACTCGACGCCCCGGTCCACGATGCTCACGTCTTCGTACACGAGCGTGGAGTTCGGTCCGTACGCGATGCGGTTCGTGAGAACCTCCGCGGAGAACCCCGAGATGCGCAGCGTGCCGTCGAGCGCAAGACCGCCGGGGGGTGGCGTGAGGTCGCCGTTCGTGAGGATCTCCACGCCGTTTCCGACGGCCAACGACTCGCCCGGCGCGCGGAGGATCGAACCGCCCCCTGGGAAGATGATGCGTCCCTGTCCGGTGACGCGCGCGACGCTCAGGAACGCGTTCGCGCCGATGTCGACATACCCGCTCGAGCCGATCGTGATGTCGTTGCCGTTCAAGTTGAGCGAGTTCCGCGCGAGACGCAACGCGGGGATGAGCGGTGCGCCCGTGCCGACGGTGATGTTCGTCGGCGGGGACGAGGACAGCGTCACCGGCGTGCTGCCCGCCGCCGCCTGCTGAAACTCGAGGTACCGGAACGCCGCCGTCTGCGGCGACGTCGCGCCGAGCGCGGTGATCGTCTGCGCGGTGGCGCCGTCGAAGATCACACGACTGTCCGAGGGATCGAACACCGCGGTCGAGTTGTCGATCGTCCAGTCGCCCTTCACGTGAATGATTGGCGCCAGGCTCGTGAAGAGCTGCCCCTCGAGAGAGAAGTCTCCGCGCACGACCCACTCGTCGGGCCCGAGGATGTTGAAGAGCGCGCCGGACGCGATGTCCACGTTCTCCGGCGCGCCGAGGCCGAACGGCACGTTCGGCAGCCATTCATCCGTCGCCTCGATCACACTGCCTTTGTAGCGCAGCGTCGACGCCGCTCCATAC
>CAZEPH010000592.1:0-1572 GCA_964514075.1 uncultured bacterium
AATGCGACTCGAGACGTGCGAGCAGCGCGGGTTTGGTAATGCGATCCGGGATCTCGAGACTGAACCGGCGGCAGACTTCTTCCAGCAACTCGATCGGCGTAAGCGTGGAGTTGTCGATCAGCGCGACCTCGTACCGGCGGTCGAGCGCCTCGAGAAGACGGAAGAGCGTCGTGGTTTTTCCGGTGCCCACTTCGCCGGTGATCAAGACGAAGCTCTCGTGATGCTGAATCCAGTACCGCAGGTGCGCCAGCGCCTCGTCGTGGCTCTTGCTTGGGAAGACGTACCGCGGGTCGGGCGTCAGCGAGAACGGGTTTTCCCGCAAGCCGTAGAAGGATTCGAACATCGCTCAGATCGGTCCTCGGGGTCCGTCGAATGTGCTCACCGTCTCTCGACAACCCGTCGAGTCTACAACAGTCCGACAGCGGCAGTAACCGCGCGCGGCAGCGGTCACGCGACCTGCGGTCGTGATCCGGCCCTGCCGAATCGCATCCACGCGCCGATCAACCCGCAGGCGAGAAGCGCAATCAACGCATCCATCGTGAGCGCCGTGCGCGCGTCGAAATGCTCCCACACCCACCCCGCCGCAACGCTCGCTGGTAGCGCGCTCGCACCGATCACGAAGTTGTACCAGCCGAACGCGCGGCCGCGCGCGTGTGCCGGTGCGAGATCGCGCACCATCGCCTTTTCTGCGGGTTCGGTGAGTCCGTAGTAGATGCCGTACACAACGACCAGTGGCCACACCACCGTCACACTCGTTGCATGTGCGAAGCCGAGATAGATCGCCGCGTACACGATCCACCCGGCAATGAGCAGCGTGGGCCGCGGCACGCGATCCGCGAGGAGGCCGCCGCACTGCGTCGCGATCGCCTTGCTGATGTGCAACACCGACCACAGGAGCGGAATCGCTGCGGCTGCCAGGCCGAGGTCGTGCGCGCGCAGAATCAAGAACGCGTCCGTCGACCCGGCGAGCGAAAACACGAGGAGGATCCACAGATACTGCCGGAGGCGCGCGGGCATCGGGCCACCGCCGTCCCGCGCGGGCGCGGGGACGACGCGTTCGAGCGGGCGTTCGCGAATCGCGAGCACGATCAACCACGAAATCACGCCGGGCACCGCCGCGCAGACGAACACGGTGCGTAACTCGACGCCGCGCGCCAGCAGCGCGGTCGCCACGAGCGGTCCAATCACCGCACCGAGATGATCCATGGCGCGGTGGAATCCGTACGCGCGTCCCGCATGCTCCGCTGGCGTCACGTCGGCGATCAACGCATCGCGCGGGGAGGAGCGGATGCCTTTGCCGACGCGATCCGACACGCGCACCGCGAGCGCGTGCCACGGCGCACTCGCAAGAGCGATGAGCGGGCGCGCGAGACCCGAGATGCCGTAGCCGAGCGCGACGAGCGGCTTGCGCCGCGCGCGCGCGTCCGACACACGGCCCGCGACGACCTGCAGCAGGCTCGACACCGAGTCAGCCGCCCCTTCGATCACACCGAGCATGCTCGCGCTCGCGTGCAACACGTCGGTGAGAAAGAGCGGCAACAGCGGGAAGATCATCTCCCCGCCGATGTCGGT
>CAZEPH010000593.1:0-1566 GCA_964514075.1 uncultured bacterium
GTGGCTTCCACCAACCCGACGAATCCCTTCGTTTCGATCATTCCGAGTGCTTCACCAGGCACGTTCCGTCCCCCGCAGCACGTCCACTCTCTCCCCGCCGACGAGCCCGGCTGCATTGGCATCGTCGGTGTCCAAGTGCAAATCCAAGCGATATCGCTCGTGCACGCGTACCAGTACGTTGTCGAGAATCACGCTCGCTTCTCCGCCCACACGGATACGCACGCGCTCGTTTGGTTCGAGCCCAGCGCGGCGCGCTTCGTCCGGCGAGGCGTGGATGTGGCGCGTCGGGCGAATAGCCGCCGCCACGGTCACACGTCCGGCGGGACCCACGAGGACGACCTCGCGCGCTCCGTCCAGGCGACCCGACTCGCGGATCGCGAGCGCTTCGAGACCCAGCGTGCGCCCATCCGTCGGCGCGAGTTCGACCTGCGTATAGGCGCGACACGGGCCCAGGATGCGCACTCCGGAGATGCTGCGGTCGCGTGGTCCCGCGACGGTGAGCGTCTCCTGCGCCGCGTACTGGCCGGGCTGCGAGAGGTCTTTCACGGGCGTGAGTTCATATCCGCGCCCGTAGAGCGCATCGAGCACCTCGCGCGAGACGTGAATGTGCCGCGCGGAGACGGACACCGGGATCGACAGGACCCTCGCCTCGCGCGCGAGCGAGGTGCGCACGCGCCGCGTCACCTCGTCTATCACAGCGGAGTGATCCGGGGACGACGCACGCGAGCGACGCTCTGGCCCCGGCAAGACAAAGGTCCCGCCCGACATCGTGTACCCTTCGAGCGCCGGATCGTCGAGCAGCGCAGGCGACACACGACGGCGGAGAACCGTGTCAGCCACTCAGAGACTCCTCATGGGAAGCACGTCTGGCGCCCGACCGAGCGTCCGCACCAGCGACGGGCGCGACCGTAGCAACCGCGCGCAAAGGGTGTCAAGGACGCGGGCAGACGCTACTTGCGCGCGAAATAGTGCACGTTCGCCCTTCGGCGCAGTTCCGCGAGCCACGCTTCGTACTTTTCGCCCGCCAGCGTGTAGCGGAAGTCATCCCTCTCGCTCTCGTAGGCGACCATGTCGGGCTCGACGATGCGATCCACCCCGAGCACCGCCACGCCGAACGACAACGTGATCGTGCACGCGCCTTTCGCGGGAACGGCGGCCAGCGTGTCGTCCTGTGCCCCGGTGAGCCGCCCCACGCCGGCGATCTCGTCGCCGCGCTTCACGTTCTCGCTGTGGTGGAGTTCGCCGTATCCCGCCGCGAGCGTGAAGAAGTCGGCGCCGGCGTTGACGCGGTCGCGAAGGTTTGCGGCCCGCCGCCACGCCTGCGCGAGCTGCTCGCCGCGGAACACGTCGCGCGCCACCTGCGGATACACAGAGGGCAACGGCAGCGGATCCGGCGGGAGCCGGTCGATCACGCGCAGCACGAGGTAGCCGCCGGACACGCGATAGGGCGCCGGCGCAGCGTCGCCGGGCCGCAGCGTCGGCAACGCGCGATCCACCTCCACCAACTTCCCGACGACCGGAAGCGGATCCCCGATCGCGAAAACGCCGGTCTCGCGCACGCCGCCG
>CAZEPH010000594.1:0-1552 GCA_964514075.1 uncultured bacterium
CGGCGTCGGTCCGAAGGTCGCTCTCGCCATCCTGTCGACCGTCTCGGTCGATGCGTTCCGCCGCGCCGTGCAGGACAACGTGCCGCGTGCGCTGACCGTGGTCCCGGGCGTGGGGAAGCGGCTTGCGGAGCGACTCGTCGTGGAACTGCGCGACCGGCTCGGATCGCGTGACGATGCGGCGTCCGCACCGGACGCCGGCGCTCTGACACCCGGCCGCCGCGACGAAGCGGTGGATGCGCTCGTTGCGCTCGGTGTCGCGCGCGCGACGGCGTTCGATCTGGTCACGACCGCAGGCCGCGACGCGACCGACGACACGCAGGCTGAGGACCTCGTCCGCCGCAGCCTCGCATCTCTGGCGGGCCGGTCGTGAGCGAACCGCGCGGGTTCACCGATCCCGTTCCGTCTGCAGACGACATGAACATGGACGCGGCGCTGCGCCCTGCGTCGCTCGAGGAGTTCGTCGGACAGCGCGAGTTGCGGGCCAACATGCGCGTGTTCCTCGACGCGGCGCGCTCGCGCGGCGATGCCCTCGATCACGTTCTGCTCTACGGCCCGCCGGGTCTCGGCAAGACGACGCTCGCGCACATTCTCGCGCGCGAGTTGGGGGCGGAGATCAGCGCGACGTCCGGTCCCGTGATGGAGCGCCCCGCGGATCTGGCCGGCTTCCTTACGAACGTGCCCGCGCGGGGCGTGCTGTTCGTCGACGAAATCCATCGCCTGCCACGCGTTGTCGAGGAGTACTTGTACCCGGCGATGGAGGACTTCACGATCGAAATCGCTCTCGACAAAGGGCCGGGCGCGCGTACGCTGCGGCTTCAGTTGCAGCGGTTCACGCTGATCGGCGCCACGACGCGCGCCGGCATGGTGACGAAGCCGCTGCGCGAGCGGTTCGGATTGCACGCGCGCCTGGACTACTACGACGCGGAGGATCTCGCGCACATCGTGCGGCGCTCTGCACGGCTGCTCGCGGTGCACATCGACGAGGACGCCTCGCTGGAGATCGCGCGGCGCGCCCGCGGGACGCCGCGCGTCGCAAACAGGCTCCTGCGCCGCGTGCGCGACTTCGCGCAGGTGGAATCCGACGGGCGGATTACGTACACGCTCGCGAGCGACGCGCTCGCGCGCCTCGGCGTCGATCCGGAAGGGCTGGACGACATGGACCGCCGCCTGCTGCACGCACTCGTCGAGAAGTTCGGCGGCGGACCCGTGGGGGTGCAGACGCTGGCCGTCGCGATCAACGAGGAAGCGGAGACGATCGAAGACGTGTACGAACCGTACCTGATTCAGCGCGGGTTCCTCTTCCGCTCGACGCGCGGTCGCATGGCGACTCGCGCAGCCTTCGAGCATCTCGGGTTCACCGCACCCGCGCACGTTCTCAGCGCGCCGGTGGGCGCGTCGCCCGCGCTCACGCTCTGGGACGACGCGGCTCCCCCGGAGGACGCGCTATGATGGGGGATCTCGGCCGCCTGCTCGTCGGCTTCGGGCTGCTCATTGCGGCCGTCGGCGGAACGCTCTGGATCATGTCGCACGTGCACGGCGGCCGCCTCCCCGG
>CAZEPH010000595.1:0-1552 GCA_964514075.1 uncultured bacterium
GCTTCAAACTGCTCGAAACCCTCGCTCGCACGATTCGCGCCGAACTGCTGGCGCGCTTCCCCGCGACGCACGCGCGCGTGCGCGTCCGCAAGCCGAGCGTGCCGTTCCCCGGCGGCATGAGCCACGTCGAACTCGAGATCGGCGAA
Source organism: uncultured bacterium (assembly GCA_964514075.1). Classification (GTDB taxonomy): domain Bacteria; phylum Eisenbacteria; class RBG-16-71-46; order CAZEPH01; family CAZEPH01; genus CAZEPH01. Next base: position 147 of record CAZEPH010000595.1, read on the forward strand.
CTATGAGCGCGGTGCGCAACGTGTACGTGGGCATCGGATCCAATGTCGGCGACCGCGAGCAGACGATTCGCGCGGCGGTGCGGCAACTCGGCGAGATGCCGTCCACGCTGGTGCAACGCGTGTCGTGCGTGTACGACACAGAGCCGGTGGGGGACGTGGAGCAGCCGAACTTTCTGAACGCGGTCGCGGAGGTGGAAACGCCGCTCGACCCGCGCACGTTGCTCTGGCACCTGCTGCTCATCGAAACGCGCCTCGGACGCGTGCGCACGCGCCGCTGGGCGCCGCGGACCATCGACCTGGACCTGCTCCTGTATGCGGATCGCATCGTGGAAGACGACGGGTTGAGCGTGCCGCATCCCGAGATGCTGCGCCGCGCGTTCGTGCTGGTGCCGCTCGTGGAACTGGCCCCGCGCTTCGTGCACCCCGTGAGCGGACGCGCGCTCGTCGAGCACCTGCGCGACCTGCAGACCACCGACGGCGTGACACGACGAGGCACCCTGTGGAGTTGACCAACCGCTTTTCGATCGCCGTCGAGGGCCCGATCGGCGTCGGCAAGTCACCGCTCGCGAAAGCACTTGCCGAGCGCCTCAACGCGACCGTCGTCCTGGAAGAACCGGATGCGAATGCGTTTCTCGAGGATTTCTACCTGGACACCGCGCGCTGGGCTCTGCCCACGCAGATCGGATTCTTCCTCGCGCGGCATCGCACGCTCTGCAAGCTGGCGGAGCACGGGTGGGGCGATCGCACGATCACGGACTTCCTGTTCGCGAAGCACGAGATCTACGCGCGCGCCACGCTCTCCGGGCGCGAACTCGCACTGTACGAGGAACTGACGCACGCGCTGGCGCTGCCCGCGCCCACGCCCGATCTCGTGATCGTCCTGCAAGCGAGCACCGACGTCTTGTTCGCGCGCGTCATGGACCGCCGGCGCGCGAGCGAACGCGGGATCGCGCGCGCGTATCTCGAGGCGCTCAACGAGGCGTACACGCGCTTCTTCTTTCACTACACGGAATCCTCGCTGCTCGTGGTCAACACCAACGACATCGATCCGGTCGCGGACTCTGCGACGATGGACGCCCTGCTCTCGCGCATTGCGGAGCATACGGGCGGGACGCTCTACTACTCGCCCGTCGGAGGATCTGGTGACGCCGGATAAGGTGACCGTGCAGACGCTGCGCGCGATGAAGAAACGCGGCGAACCGATCGCCGCGCTCACGGCATACGACGCGCCGACCGCGGAGCTGCTCGATGAAGCGGGCGCGGACATCCTGCTCGTGGGCGACTCGGTGGGGATGGCCGTGCTGGGCCGCGCGTCCACACTCACCGTCACGCTCGACGAGATGATCCACCACACGCGCGCCGTCACGGCACAGCCGCGCCGCGCAATGGTCATCGCCGATATGCCG
>CAZEPH010000596.1:0-1551 GCA_964514075.1 uncultured bacterium
CCGGTACCCAGGACCTGACGCAGCCGCGACGCCTCGCCGACAGCGTCGCACCGCTCGTGTTGCCGATCGGGATGTGCGGGTCAACGAATCCGAGCAGCGCCTTCGACCACGCATCCAGGTGCGTGGGCCGGTCGCCCGCTTCGGTCGTGCCCGCCCACACGCCCGTTGCCATGAGCGAGAAGAGCCCGAGTCCCGCGTTCGTCTGCGTGTAGAGATCGGGCAGTCCGAGCAGGTGCCCGAACTCGTGGCAGAACACGCCGACGTTTCCGTCTTCCGGGACCATCGAGTACGACTGCACGCGCACGTCGCGGTCCAGCGTGAGAACGTCGCGCGTGGTGACCCAACTATGCGAGTGGAGGTCCGCGCTGTTCCCTGTCGTCTCGCGGCCGCGTCCCGCGTGCACGACGAGCAGGTAGTCCACGTAGCCGTCGTCGTCGGTCGAACCGAGGGCGCGCGGCACGCCGTCGGGCCCGTCGTTGTCGTAGAGCGCGAAGTCCACGTACGGATCCGCGAGCCGCACGCTCTCCTCGACGAGCGATTGCGCGTTGCGCGGCGGCGCGCCCAGGCCGCCGTTGTTGTTCGCGTAGTACTCGACGGAATCGCGGGCCCGCAGCCATCCGGTGGCCACGGCGCCGCGCACGTCGAGCGCGCCGTAGGATGTCTCGCGGTAGTAATCGCGCAGGCTCGGCGCAGTCTCGCTGAACGTGAGGGCGTCGAAGTGCGCCGGCAGAAGCGCCCCCGCCGTGCCGGGGAAATCGACGAGGATCACGAGCGCGTCGATGGTCCGCGTCTCGCCGGGAGCCAATGCGACGCGCGCGCGTGCGACATGCGGCGCGATAGGCGCGTCCGTGACGGACGCGATCGACGCTCCGGGCCCGCCGAGACGCGTCGCGATGCGCGGGCTCCACGGAGTGAGCGCCTGTGCGGGACCTGCGGTGCCTGCGAGCGCGAGCGCGAAAAGCGCGCCGCGCGACCACCCTCGATTCATCGGTCGTAACCTCCTGGACAACACGCCGGACCAGGGGGAACTATCGGCCGCACGCGCCCTACTCCCATTCAATCGTTGAGGGGGGTTTCGAGGAGATATCGTACACAACCCGGTTCACGCCGCGCACCTCGTTCACTATGCGCGACGACACCTGCTGCAGAAGAGGCGCCGGAAGAGGGTACCAGTCCGCGGTCATTCCGTCAGTGGACGTGACGGCGCGGAGCGCGATCACGCGGTCGTAGGTACGCGCATCCCCCATGACCCCGACGGTGCGGACAGGCAACAAGACGGCGAACGCCTGCCAAATGCGGTCATACAAGCCCGATACGCGGATTTCTTCGAGAACGATTGCATCCGCGTGCCGGAGCGTTTCCAGGTCCTCCTCGGACAGAGGACTTAGAAGTCGCACCGCGAGCCCCGGACCCGGGAACGGGTGACGGCCGACAAAGCGCTCGGGCAGGCCTAGCTCGCGGCCGAGGGCGCGGACCTCGTCCTTGAAGAGGGCCCGCAGCGGCTCGACGAGCTTCATCTTCATCCGCTCGGGAAGGCCGCCGACATTATGG
>CAZEPH010000597.1:0-1548 GCA_964514075.1 uncultured bacterium
CGCCCGCATCGCCACCGCCGTGACGATCGGCGTGATGGCGGTGTTCGTCATTCGCGCACACCAGAACGCGCTCATCGCGGAGTTGCGCCGCAGCACGATCCAACTCGGCGAGACGATCCGCAGCAGCACGCACTTCGACATGCTGGAGAACCGGCGGGAGAACTTGCACCGGCAGATCGTCACGATCGGCCGGCAGCCGGGCATCGAGAAGGTGCGCATCTTCAACAAGGACGGAACGATTGCGTTTTCGTCCGACGCGGCGGAGATCGGCCGCTCGGTCGACACGAACGCGGAGGCCTGCTACGGCTGCCACGCCACCGGGCAACCGCTCACGCGCCTGGAGATGAGCGCACGCTCGCGGATCTACCGCGCGAACGGGCATCGCGTGCTCGGCACCATCGCGCCGATCCACAACGAACCGAGTTGCTCCGCGGCCGCCTGTCATGCGCACGCACCGGAGCAACGCGTGCTCGGCGTGCTGGACGTGAACGTATCGCTCGCCACCGTGGATCGCGACATCGCGCGCAGCCGGCGCCAGATGAGCGTGATGGCGCTCGGCGCGATCGCTGCGGGAAGCGTGATGCTGTGGTGGCTCACGCGCCGCTTGGTCGTGCGTCCCACGCAAGCGCTCGCCGCCGGCGCGCGCCGTGTCGCCGCGGGCGATCTCACGACGACGGTGCCCGTCACGCGGTCCGACGAACTCGGCGACCTCGCGGCCACGTTCAACGAGATGACGCGCCGCGTGCGTGAGGCGCAATCGCAACTGGTCGCCGCGGACAAGCTGGCGTCCGTCGGACGCTTGGCTGCGGGCGTGGCGCACGAGATCAACAACCCGCTCACCGGCGTGCTCTCGTACGCGTCGTTCCTCTTGAAGCGCGCGGGATCGGACGAGGACATGCGGCGCGACCTGGAGGTGATCGTGCGCGAGACGGAGCGGTGTCGCGAGATCGTGAAGAACCTGCTCGATTTCGCCCGGCAGTCTCCGTCGCACCGCCGGGCTGTTGCCCTCGCCGACACGGTCGATCACGCCGCGCGCCTCGTCGCGACGCAGCTGGCGGCGCGGCGCATTCGGCTGAACGTGCAGGTCGCGCGCGACGCGATCGTCGAGGGCGACCCGAATCAGATCGAGCAGGTCGTCGTGAACCTACTCGTGAACGCCGCCGACGCAATCGGTGCGGACGGCGGCGCCATCACCGTCGATGCGCACGTCGCGGCGGAGGACGCGGTGGATCTCACCGTGACCGATACCGGCTGCGGCATCCCCGACGACGACCTCCCCCATCTGTTCGAACCCTTCTTCTCGACCAAAGGCACACACGGCACCGGATTGGGTCTCGCGGTGACGTGGGGCATCGTGCACAGCCACGGCGGAACGATCTCCGTGCGGAGTGCAGTGGGACGGGGCAGCACGTTCACCGTGCGGCTCCCGCGTGAAACGGCCGACGATGCTCCGGCCGTGCGAAAGGACTCCGCATGACTGCTCTTGTCCTGATCGTGATGCTGGCGCTGTTCGTCCTCGCAGACGTGGCGGTGCGCGCCGTCACGAGA
>CAZEPH010000598.1:0-1545 GCA_964514075.1 uncultured bacterium
TTCTTGTTGATTCAGGCGGGTGTCTTGTTGTTTTTCGGGTCGCTGTTCCTCGGCGGACAGACCACGTTCCGCACGATCTTTGCGGTGAGCGCGTGGTCGGGTGTGATCTACGTCGTGGCGACGCTCGTGCAATCGCCCGTGTATGCGTTCGCGACGCATCGCATGGAGCCCGTCGCGAGTTTGGCGTTTCTGCTTCCGAGCGACGCGCCGTCCGGCGGGGTGCGCTTTCTTCGCGGCCTGCTCGGAAGCATCGATGTGTTTCAACTCTGGGGTGTGGCGGTGCAGGCGATCGGGGTCTCGATCGCCTACAAGCGGCCACGGTCGTTCGGGTGGACGTGCGCGGGTGCGTTGTGGGTCGTCGGCGCATTGATCGCGGGTGTGTCGAGCATGCTCTCCGGCGGTGCCGGGTAGCGCGCAACACACCGGTCGCGCGCGGCGTCTACGAGCACGACTCGTCGTCGACGCTCCGTCACTTCTCCCACTCACAAGGAGATTCCCTCATGCCGTTGGTGCCGATGCGCCTGGTCGCCGGTCTTGCCGGAGTCTGGCTCGCGGGGAGCGTGTCCGCGGGCCACGCGGTGGACCTCAATGCTCCGCTCACGTTGGACGACTGCGTCTCGACGGCGCTCGAGCGAAACCCCAGCGTGCTCTCCGCACGCGCCGGCCGTGATCTGAGCGCCGCGGGCGTGACGGGCGCATGGGCGCCGATCGTTCCGCACCTGACACCGTTGCGCGCGGGGTATTCGCGCAGCTACTACGGTCCGCAGAGTCGGAAGATCGTCTTCCAAGGAGTCGAGTTCCCGAGCGAGGTGGACTCGTACACGGGACCGCCGAATGTGTCGCTGGGGATGTCTGCGGTGACGGATGCTCTCTCGCTCGCGCAGTGGCGCGAGTTGTCGCGGGCGCGCGCGGAGCGCGCGGCGGCGATACACGACGAGGGCGGGACCCGAGCGGCGATTGCGCTCGGTGTCGTCCAGGACTACTACGGACTCGTCGGTGCAGAGCGGACGCACGACGTGGCGACGGAAGCGGTGGGCAACGCGCGTGATCGCGTGCGGCGCGCACGCGCGTTCTTCGAGGTGGGGACCGTGTCTCGCGTGGACGTGTCGAAGGCGGTCCGCGATTTGGCACAGGCCGAGTTGGATTCCATCACCACGGCGAACACCGTGGCCGTGGCCCGCTCGCGTTTGGCGAGCACGATCGGCCTCGATCCAACTATCGAGGTCCGCGTCGTCAAGGATCTCCCCGAGCCGGACGCGACTTCCATGCAGTCCATCAACGAGTTGGAGACGATGCAACGCGGCGCGGGAGACGTGACGCAGAGCGTCGTGGACGCCCGGCCCGACATCCGCGCGGCGCGCGCGCGCGTGGAGGCGGCGAAGGCCGCCACAAGCGCTGCCTCGGCCGCGCGATGGCCGGCGCTGTCGCTGAGTATGTCCAACAACTGGAACTCGAACAAGCTGCCGGGATCGGACAACCCGCTCAACAAGAACTACGCGTGGACCCTCGGCATCGACATGTCCGTTCCGCTCTTCGATTGGATGA
>CAZEPH010000599.1:0-1530 GCA_964514075.1 uncultured bacterium
TCGAGCACCTGCATGCCGCGCACGAGACCGTCCGTCGACGCCAGCGCGATGCAGCGGACGACGTTGTCGCCGACGTGCAACGCAACCTCCACGGTCAGATCGATCCCGCGGCTCGGGTCCGCGATGTGCAGCGCTTGCAGCAGCGGCGGCAGCTTGTCCGCCGGAAACTCCACGTCCACCGACGGACCTATCACCTGCGTGATCGTGCCGTAGCTCTTCCCGTTCTCAGCCATTGCTTCTCCTGATTGTGTGCGCGGCTACTTCTGCGCTTCCGCCCCGCCGACGATCTCCGCGAGTTCCTTCGTAATCGCCGCCTGCCGCGCGCGGTTGGCGCGGAGCGTGAGCGAGTCGATCAACTCTCCGGCGTTCTTCGTGGCCGAGCCCATCGAGATCATGCGGGATCCTTGCTCCGCCGCCTGCGCTTCCGCCATCGCGATCAAGATGCGTGTGGCGAGGTAGCGCGGCAACAGGTCCGAGAGGATCTGGGCCGGGCCGGGTTCGAAGATATAGTCCGTGTGCGTCGTCGCCGCGGCCGAGGCCTGCTCCGGCGCGATCGGCAGGAGCGATTCCCACGACACGCGGTAGCTCACGGTGGAGATGTACCGCGTGTAGAGAATCTCCACGTCCTGCACCTGCCCGCTCACGAACATGTCCGTCACGAGTTGCGCGATCGCACGCGCGTTCGCGACCGACAGTTCCGACATCGCGCCCGGGTACCGCTCGGCGATGGGGTACTTGCGACGGCGGAAGTAGTCCACGCCCTTCTTGCCGACGAGCACGAGACGCATCGCGTCCGGCGCCATGGTGCGCAGGCGGCGTTCCGCCTCGCGGACGATGTTCGCGTTGTGCGACCCCGCCAGCCCTCGATCCGCGGTGAAGATGACGATCGCGGTGCGATGCCCGTCCCCGTGACGCGTCATGAGCGGGTGCCCGAGCGACGTCGCCGCGGACGACAGGTTGCCCAGCATGTCACGCATCTTCTCGGCGTACGGGCGCGCCGCGAAGAGACGCTGCTGCGCGCGGCGCAGCTTGGCCGCGGCGACCATCTCCATCGCGCGCGTAATTTGCCGCGTGCTGACGACGGACTTGATGCGCCGCCGGAGATCGCGAATCGACTCGCCTGCCATCGCGTCCTACCGCGCGCCGGCGCCGGCGCCGGCGAACATCTGCGCCTTCAGCTCGCGTGCGCCGTCGGCGATTTCCTTCGCCGTCGCCTCGTCGAGGTCCTTCTTCGTCCGAATGTCGTGCGAGACGTCCGGGTATTTCTGGTCCATGTAGGTGAAGAACTTGTCCTCGAACTCGCGCAAGCGCTCCACCGGCACGTCGTCGAGCAGACCTTGCGTGCCGACGTAGATGATCATCACCTGCCGTTCGAACGGGAGCGGCACGTACTGGCCTTGCTTGAGCACTTCCACCATGCGCTCACCGCGCGTGAGCTGGGAGCGCGTGGCCTCGTCCAAGTCGGACCCGAACTGCGCGAACGCCGCAAGCTCGCGGTACTGCGCCAGGTCGAGACGCAAGCGGCCCGCG
>CAZEPH010000600.1:0-1527 GCA_964514075.1 uncultured bacterium
AGATCACGCTCTTCGAGGGACGCGAGGAGCGCGCCGGTTTCCCCGACTTCGTGAGCTTCACCGGCTTCGCCGACAGCGCCGCCTTCATCGCCGCGACCGGACGGGTGCTCACCGCCGCCGGCGCCTTGCCTCTCGCCGGCTTGTGCAGAACAACGGCTGGCTTGCTCGCGGCCTTGGACGATCGCTTGACCGCGGGACGCTTCACGGCCGGAACCTTCGCCGTCTTCTTCGCCAGCTTGACGGTTTTCGCGTGCTTGCCGTTGGCGGATGGCGTCGACCGCACGCGAGCGGAAACGGTGCGAGCCTTCGGGGTTTTCTTGGGCGACTTAGTCGTGCGTGAGCTCACGGAGTTCCTCTTGAAGTTGACGCTGGCGCTCGCGAAGCGCGCCGACGTCTGCGGATGCGTCGCTCGTTATTTCTCGAACGACCCTCTCATACGTGCGCCGAACGGCGACGGCGCGAATCGCTCGTGCATGTGCGCGGGCTTCCCCCCGCGCGTGGTCGGGCGCCACGTCCGCGCCCTCGATTGCCAGGCGAGCCGCGGCGGAAGATACCTCTTCCGTGCCAAGGGGTGTGCCGCGGATTACGTGCTCGGCGATCGCGCGACGCACGGGAGATTCGAAATCCTCCGCGTGCAACTGCGACCGAACGTCCTCGACGATGTCCGGGTGCGCGAGAAGCAGCGCGAGCAGGCGCTCCTTGCGCGGCCCCAGCGGCTCCGCCGCGCGGACCGGTGGTGCGACCGGTGCCGGCCCACCGCCTCGCACCGATGCAGACGCCGGAGGAGCACCAGCCGTTCGCCGCGCGCTGCTTGCTCCACCCGACGTTCGCGCCCGTTCCACGGCATCCACGAGCACATCGCTCGGGACGCCGATGAGCGCGGCCGCATCTTGGGCGAGGCTGCGGCGGCGGAGTTCGTCCTCCAGCTGCGCGAGGAACGCGACCACGCGCTCCGATCGCACGGCCGCCGCCTCGTGCTCGCTGCCTGCCGGGTGCGCGATCCACTCCAGGGCGGGGCGCGCCGCCTTCACCGCGTCGCTCACCCCCGTTGCCCCTGCCTCGCGGGCGAACGAGTCCGGGTCCGATCCCGCCGGGAGTTCCACCACGCGCACCGTAAACCCGCGCGAGAGGAGCATTGCCGCCGTCCGGCGCGCCGCCGACTGCCCGGCCGAGTCCGCGTCGTACATCAAGACGACGCCTCCGGCGAGGCGGTGCAGCGTATCCGCGTGCATCGGCGTGAACGCCGTCCCGCACGAGGCGACCACGTTGCGCACGCCCGCCTGATAGAGCGATAAGAGATCGGTGTACCCCTCGACCAGGATCGACTCACCCGCCTCGCGAATCGCCGCGAGCGTGAGGGGCGGGCCGTACAGCACGCGGCCCTTGTGGTAGAGCGGCGTCTCTGGCGAGTTGAGGTACTTTGCGCCCTGCTGTTCGCCGAGAGCGCGTGCTCCGTGCCCGATGACGCGGCCGGTCGCATCCATCACCGGAAATACCACGCGGTGCCGGAAGCGATCGTACACGCGG
>CAZEPH010000601.1:0-1525 GCA_964514075.1 uncultured bacterium
CATTCCCCCGAATCGCCCGGCGGGCGTGTGAGATTCCGCAATTCACAAGTGCGCGCCTCCTGCGCGCACCGGCGTGCCGACTTCAGTCGGCATGAACACATGAATCCAAAGATCACGTCCACGCTGCCCCTCCAATATCTCCCCCCGCGATGCGCCGACGGATCACCTCTCGCGCAGCACCGCGAGATTTTGCCACCGCGATCCCCCGCCTGACCACCAAAACAGCGTTCGCAGATTCTTCTTCGTGCGATTAAGGGGACACGACACTTTATCTCCTGACGCGGTTTGGTTAGATTGCTCGAATGCCTCGAGTCGCACGCGTCGCGCCTGGCGGAGTCGTTCATCATGTGCTCAACCGCGCCAACGGGCGCGAGACGCTCTTTCGAAAGCAGGACGATTACCTCGCCTTCTATCGCTGCCTCGTTCTGGCACATCAGCGGCACCCGGTTCGCCTGCTCGACTGGTGCGTCATGCCCAACCACTGGCACTTCGTCGCGTGGCCGAAAGCTGATGATGAGTTGTCGCGCTTCTTCGGTTTTCTGTCGCTGCTGCACGCGACGCGCTGGCAGGTGGCACACCGGGTCGTCGGCACCGGGCATGTTTATCAGTCGCGCTTCAAGAACTTCCTCGTGCAGCGTGACGAGCACCTGGAGTGGCTGCTGCGGTACGTGGTGCGGAACCCGCTGCACGCCGGGCTCGTGAAGCGAGCACAAGAATGGCAGTGGACGGGATGGCGAGCGCGGATGCACGGGCCGAGTGAAATCCGCGCGTTGCTGAGCGACTGGCCGATCGACGTGCCGCGCGACTGGTCGTCGCGGGTGGACCGTCCGCAGACGGCGGCGGAGGAGCGTGCAATCCGGCGTTCGATGTCGCGCAGCAGCCCGCTGGGCGACGACGGGTGGGTGAAGCGGATGTCGGCGCGGTACGATCTGTCCACGACGCTGCGTCCACGTGGACGACCCGTCGGCTGGAGAAAGCAGAAATAAAGGGTCGTGTCCCCTTAATGTCATCCAGGTCGCATGATGAATCGAGCTTTCCCGAGTGTTGCGCGACGATTGCACGTTCACGTGAAAAACCCCAGGTGACACTTCCGTCGAATTAGAGAACGTGACGGCTCCAAAGCTGGCGGCGCGGCCGCTTGCAACGGCTAACGGTCGAGCATACAAGGTTCGCACTCGGGAACCTTGCTATGTCGCCCTATCGACGAAATGTGATGGTTGGTGTGACGGTGCTGGCCGGGCTGACGTTTCTCGCCTGGATGATCATTCAGTTTGGCGGGCGCGTCGCCACGCCCTTCGCCGACGACACCATCCGCGTGCGCTTCGTCACCGAGCGCGCCGATGGTGTGGCGGACGGATCGCCCATCACGTTCCGCGGAATTGACGCCGGGCATGTCACGCGCGTGTGGCTGGCGGACAACCGCAAACAAGTCTATTTCGAAGGCAAGGTCAAAAAGATTCCCGCCGTACCCGGGAACGTCTCTGCGCGCATCCGCACATCCAGCCTGCTCGGCGGCGGATCGGTC
>CAZEPH010000602.1:0-1507 GCA_964514075.1 uncultured bacterium
ACTCGGCTGGCGCAACAAGATGCTGCAGATCGAGGCCCTGACTCGTGACATGCCCGAGGAGCGGAAGATTCGAATGAAGTACGAATCATTCTGCGGGAACCCGCGGGCCGAACTCGCGCGGATATGCAAATTCCTCGACGTCGATTTTTCGGAGGCAATGCTGCAACGGGCGCAGTACGACATCCATCACATCGGTGGCAGTCCTTCGAAATTCGATCCAACGCGCGTGGAACTCGCGGCGGACCGGGACTATGAGCGAGCATTTGGTGCCGAGGCGCTCAAGAGAATGTCCGAGCTCGTTGGTGACGTTGGACGGGAGTGGGGCTACTGAGACCCTGCGACTGCACCGACCGCGGACGAGGTTTTCAGTGCAGATTCCGTCCAAAGGGGCTCGTCGCGCCGGGTAGACGCATCGCTGGAGTCCTTTTGTGATCTCCGTCGCATTCCCGGCGTCCCAGGTGACCCCAAAAGCGCTCTTCGCTTGCGCGCAACCTAGGATGTGGTGTAATTGAGCAACGCTGCGTAAATGTCTGAAATGCTTGGAGCAAATGCTAGCCATGTACAGCCGATCGATGTCGTATTCGTCTGACGGACACTGGGTGTTAAATGGAGGACCGGCAACCGCCCGCAGCTCCGGCGCCTCTTGGTGGATCGTCGTCCTCTTGTTCATCGTGGCCGCGCTCGTCGGAGCTCCGGCGCACTCGGCCGTCAGCCTTCGGGTCGAGGCCCAGCCCGTGAGCGCGCCGATCAACGTCTACACGACGGTGACGGACGACTCGGGCAATCCCGTCGGCGGCCTCACTGCCAGCAGCTTCACCGTCCTCGTCGACGGGACGCCTGTTTCGTCTCCGAGCTTCTCCCTGCCTCCCGCCCAGGACACGACCAAGAAGGTCTCGATCGTGTTCGTCATGGACTACAGTCCGTCGGTCACGGACCTGGCGCTGGCGCCGATGCAGCAGGCGGTCATCGACTTCATCGGCAACATGAACACGGGCGACTACGCCGCGATCGTCAAGTTCAACGGGACGCGCGGCGCCACGACCGTTCAGCCGTTCACGATGATCGATGGTGGCGCCGGCACCCAGGCCCTGATCGATGCGGTAAATGCCCCGTACGACGGCCGCAGGTCGATTATTTTCGACGGTGTCCTCGAGTCAGTCGATCAATTCAACAATCCCGGCGTAACTCTGCCGGCCGGTCCGAAGGCGATCATCCTGGTGTCGGACGGTGACGAGAATGGATCGTCGGCGGACATCAATGCCGCGCTCGACGCTGCAGTCAGCGCGCACATCCCGGTGTTCACTATCGGCGTCGGAAATTTCACTTCGGACCTGTCACAGACTGTCCTGAACAGTTTCCCAGACCAGACATCGGGAGTTTTCTATCCCGCGCCCTCGGACGCGGATATCGCGGCCGCCTACGTACAGGTGCAGGAGCTTCTCAACAACGAGTACCTGCTGTCGTTCACCTCGGCGATTACGGACTGCGGGGTGCACACCATCGAGGT
>CAZEPH010000603.1:0-1506 GCA_964514075.1 uncultured bacterium
GAGCCAGAGCTATCCCGGAAGGAATCCGAACTGCGCAGCGATCACCGGACCGAGCAAGGGTCCCGCGCCCGTGATCGCGGCGAAGTGGTGACCGAAGAGCACCCACCGCGACGTTGGCACGAAGTTGTGCCCGTCATGATAGCGATGCGCGGGCGTGGTGCGCGCGGCGTCGAGCACAGCGACCTTCGTCGCGAGGAACGCGGAGTAGTAGCGGTACGCGATCGCGATCACGCAGAGCGCGCCGAGGACGATCGGTAGGGCGTTGATCGTCACGACGCGGCTGTCTCCGCCGGCGCCTCCGCGGTGAGCGCCGCACGCAGCCGCGCAAGCGTACGTTCGCGTCCGAGCAACTCCATCACCTCGAACAAGCCGGGGCTCACGGTGCGGCCTGTGAGCGCCACGCGCACGGGCTGCAACACGTCGCCCGTCTTGCGGTTCATCGCGGCGATGGCCTCGCGCGCGAGCGGCTCCAGCGCGGCATGCGTGAACTCGGGCGCCTTCTCCAGCACGGGAAGCAACGCGCGAATACCCTCGCGCGCGTCGTCCTTCGCGAGCGTCTTGCGATACGCCTCGGGGTCGTAGGTCACGGTGTCGGCGAACGCGTAGTCCGCATAGGTCAGAATGTGCCGCGTGAGCTTGAGGCGATCGCCCACGAGCGCGATCACGCGATCGAGGTACGCGTCGTCGGGCACCGTGTAGCCCGCGCCCTCGAGGATCGGACGCACGAGATGCGCGCGCTCCGCCACCGGCAGCGCGCGCAGATACTCGCCGTTCATCCATTCGAGCTTCGTCACGTCGAACACCGCGGGCGTATCGGACATCCGCTCCGGCGTGAACTTCTGCACGAGTTCATCGCGCGCGAAGATCTCCTGCACGCCGTCGTACGACCAGCCGAGCAACGCGAGGAAGTTCACGAACGCCTCCGGCAAGAACCCCGCGGCGCGATACGACTCGACCGACGTGTCGCCGTGCCGCTTCGAGAGCTTCGTGCGATCGGACCCGAGAATGAGCGGCATGTGTCCGAAGCGCGGCGCGTCTTCGCCCAGCGCGCGATACAGCATGATCTGCTTCGGCGTATTGGAGATGTGATCGTCGCCGCGCAACACGTGCGTGATGCGCATCTCGATGTCGTCGACCACCACGGCGAGGTTGTACACGGGACCGCCCGCGCTGCGCTTGATGATGAAGTCGTCGAACGCGCTCGCGGGGAACGTCACCTCGCCGTGCACCAGGTCGATCCACGAAATGGATCCTTCACTCGGCGCGCGCAAGCGGATTGCCGCGCTGTCGCCGCGCGAGACGCGCGCGAGTTGGTCTTCGCGCGAGAGCGTGGCGCAGCGCCGATCGTAGCGCGGGGGTTCTTTGCGCGCTTGCTGCTCTTTGCGGCGCGCGTCGAGTTCCTCTTTGCTGCAGAAGCACGGGTACGCCGCATCGTTGGCGACGAGACGCTCCACCGCGGCGTCGTGCGACGGCCGACGCTCCGACTGCAGGTATGGACCGTACGGC
>CAZEPH010000604.1:0-1503 GCA_964514075.1 uncultured bacterium
ACCGGCGGTCTGGCAGTGGGTGCGCATGAGCCACGACTTCTCGTCCTCACACCGCAGCCACTTGCGCATGATGCGAGCCCACAGTCGTCGGGCCGCCCGCAGCTTGGCGATCTCCTCGAAGAAGTCGTTGTGTATGTCGAAGAAGAACGAGATCCGTCGGGCCACGGAGTCGACCGGGATGCCCCGCTCGACAGCCGCACTGGCATACGCGTGGCCGGCAGCGAGGGTGAATGCGACCTCCTCGACAGCCGTCGCTCCGGCCTCCCTGATGTGGTAGCCAGACACGCTCACCGGGTTGTAGCTCGGCATCGTCGTACTCGCGTACTCCATGGTGTCCACCACCAGTCGCATGGAGGCCGCCGGCGGATAGATGAACTCGTTCTGGGCCGTGTACTCCTTGAGGATGTCGTTCTGGCACGTGCCGGTGATCAGATGGTCGGCGACACCTTGTTCCTTGGCCACGGCCTCGTACATGGCGATCAGGATGAAGGCCGAGGCGTTGATCGTGTACGAGGTCGAGACCTGGTCCAGCGGTATGCCGGCCATCAGCTCCCGGACGTCGACGAGGGTGTCGACCGCCACTCCGATCTTGCCGACTTCGGCGCGGGCGATCGGGTGATCAGAGTCGCGACCCAACAGCGTCGGCAGGTCGAAGTCGGTGGACAGACCCGTCTCACCGTGATCGAGCAGGTAGCGGTATCGCCGGTTGGTGTCCTCCGCCTGGCCGAATCCGGCCACCTGACGAATGGTCCACGGCCGGGCCCGGTACATCGTGGGGTGCACGCCGCGCGTGAACGGGTACTGCCCCGGGTGTCCGATGACTCCGGCGTCTTCGGTATCGATGTCCGCGGCGGTGTAGAGGTCACGGATCTCGATGCCGGAGAGGGTCGAGAACCGGTGCTTGCGCACCGGAAACCGCTCCACACTGCGCGCCAGCGTGGTCTCGCGCCACCTCGCGTCGTCGGCGGGGATGCTGTTCGAACGATCGTCGGTGGTTGTCATCGATGCCTCAGTCGTGTGAGAGGAACACGTTCTTGGTCTCCGTGTAGAGCGCCAGCGCTCCCATGCCGAGCTCACGGCCCAGACCGCTCGCCTTGTATCCCCCGAACGGAGCCTCGAGGTAGACGCTGCTGTTCGAGTTGACCGAGATCGCCCCGGTGCGGATCCCCTTCGCCATTCGGAGTGCCCGGCCGACATCGCGGGTCCACACCGAGCCGGACAGGCCGTAGCGAACGTCATTGGCCAACTGCAGGGCATCGGCCTCCCCATCGAACGGAATGAGGACGACCACCGGCCCGAAGATCTCCTCCTGGGCCACGCGGGAACCGTGAGCCACATCCGCGAGCACGGTCGGCGAGAAGTAGTGGCCGGCCCGGAGGTCGGCGACGTCGGGTGCCCTGCCACCTGTGACCACGCGCGCCCCGTCGTGGACGCCGGATTGGACGAAGGCGTCGACCCGGTCGCGTTGTGCGGCGGAGATGAGTGGGCCCATCTCGGTCGACT